>PKTZ01000163.1 GCA_002868925.1 Desulfuromonas sp.
TGCATTCAGTCTGACCCATCGGCCGGCACCTGACACCCGACTGGAAATTCTGGTCCCGAGCATCAGCGCCCTGTTCGACGCCGATTTATGGAGGCGATAGGATGTCATCTCGCCTCGCCGCCGATCTCATCGTCCTTCTCCACTTCAGCTTCATCCTCTTCGTCGTCTGCGGCGGATTGCTCGTCCTGCGCTGGCCGAAGCTGGCCTGGCTGCACCTGCCGGCGGTGGTCTGGGGAGCGGTGGTCGAGCTCGCCGGGTTCATCTGCCCCTTGACCCCGCTCGAAAACGACTTCCGCGCCGCCGCCGGAGAACAGGCCTACAACGGCGGCTTTATCGAACAGTACCTGATCCCAACCATCTATCCATCTGGACTGACCCGCGATATTCAGGTTATGCTAGGGCTCGGTGTGATCGCGATCAATGTTGTCATCTACCTGCTGTTGATACGACGGCGGCGCGCCAGAACCTAGAAACAAGGAGCCCGCGGTGCTGCATATTTACATCGACGCCGACGCCTGCCCGGTCAAAGCCGAAACCTACCGGGTGGCCGAGCGCTACCAGTTGCCGGTGACCCTGGTCGCCAACACGCGGATGCGGGTACCGGATAATGCGCGCATCCGGCTCGAGGTGGTCAACGACGGCTTTGACGCAGCGGACGACTGGATCGTTGAGCAGGTCGAAGAGCACGATATTGTCATCACCGCCGATATCCCGCTCGCCAGCCGTTGCCTTAAAAAGGGGGCAAAGGTCGTCGGCACCAGCGGTAAACCGTTCACCGAGGAGAACATCGGCGATACGGTGGCGACCCGCGACCTGCTGGCCGAGCTGCGCGGCGCCGGAGAGATAACCACCGGACCGCCGCCGATGACCCAACGCGATCGCTCGCGCTATCTGCAGAGTCTCGACCAGGTGGTCCAGGCGATCAAGCGACAGGGATAAACCCGAGGGAGTGGCATGAACATCCGTCCGGCAACAGAACAGGACATCCCGGCGATCACCGAGATCTACAACCAGGCGATCCGTGCCGGCGGCATGACCGCCGACCTGGAAGAGGTGACGCAGGGAGAGCGGCGGCAGTGGCTGGCGGCGCACAACCCGGCGACCCGGCCGGTCTTCGTTGCCGAGGAGAAGGGGACGGTTTGCGGCTACCTCAGCCTCAGCGACTACCGCTCCGGCCGTTCGGCATTGCACCACACCGCCGAGATCAGCTACTACCTGCACCACGATTTCCTGCGGCTCGGGATCGGCTCGGCCTTGATGCGGCACGCCCTTGCCGCCTGCCCGGCCTGCGGCATCGACACCCTGATCGCCATCGTACTCGAAGGGAACGCGGCGAGCATCAAGCTGCTCGAAGGGTTCGACTTTGCCCGCTGGGGACACCTGCCGGAGGTCGCCCACTTCGGGGACCGACGGATCGACCATCTCTACTTCGGAAAACAGTTGAAGGAGAACTGATGCGCGCCCACTACCTGCAGCACGTCCCGTTCGAAGGCTACGGCAGCATCAAGTCGTGGCTCAACGAAACCGGTTACGAATTGACCTGCACCCGTTTCTTTGCCGACGACCCGCTACCGGATGTCGAGGAGATCGACTTTCTGGTGATCATGGGTGGCCCGATGGGGGTCAACGACACCGATGACTACCCCTGGCTGACCCGGGAGCAGACGTTCATTAAGGAGATGGTCGCTACCGGCAAGCCGGTGCTCGGTATCTGCCTCGGGGCCCAGCTGATCGCCAGCGCCCTCGGCGCCCCGATCTACCCGAACCGGTGCAAGGAGATCGGTTGGCTTCCGGTGCAGCGGACGACCGACCATGACGGACATTTCCACTTCCCGGACGAGGAGTTGGTATTCCACTGGCACGGCGAAACCTTCGACCTGCCGGAAGGAGCGATGCGGATCGCCAGCAGTGCCTGCTGCGAAAACCAGGCGTTCCAGATCGGCCGCTCGGTGATCGGCCTGCAGTTTCACCTTGAAACCACCCCCGAGTCGGCGCGGGCGATCGCCGAGAACTGCCGCGCCGAACTGGTGCCGGGGGAATGTATCCAGAGCGAAGAGGAGATTCTCGCCGCGCCACCGGAGAGGTACGCCTGCATCAATTTTCTGATGGCCGAGGTTTTGAACTACCTGCACCAGAACCGGATCAATTCAATTTAACTCTTACAGAATTGATCTGGAAAGGTTATTTGTTAACATCAAAGTTGACAGCTGAACAGAGCTATTTGCCCTCACAATTTAAAGAATTATTGTTCCTTTCCTAAGCACCTCAAGTCTAAATCGAATCCACAACATTAGCTATTTATAATTTCAAATCAGCTACTTAGCCGGCGCTACATGCTTGACTCACCTGAGCCTCAAGCTATATTTATATATTAAATACACAGTCTATATTTTATTTAGATTTCAAACGCAGATTTCGCTGAAATATTTGAGCTATGGTTCAATACGAAGAATCCATTGATGAAAAAAGACGTATCATAACCGTCAGGGTTTCCGGTCGCCTCGCCAAGGATACCTGGGTCCCCAATACAATCAAGTTCCGCACCTGGGCCAAGGAGAACGGATACGGCATCCTCTACGATTTCCGCAACGCCGAGAATTGCCTTTCAATCCTTGACGGGCATACCTGGGTGGAGGACAACCTCGACCCGGTCGACCCCTGGCTGCGGTATGTTCCGACCGTCCATCTCGCCAAGGAAGAGGATAGTGAATTTTTCCATTTCGTCGAAACTTCCTGGACCAACGCCGGCATCCCGGTTCACATGGCGACTGAAGAACGTGAAGGGCTGGAATGGATCGCAGGGAAGTTATCCCATTACAGCAAGCTGAATCACTAAAGGTCAGAAGTCAGGCGGCCGGCCGGGGTATTCTTCCCCGAAAAACATCAATCCCACTGAAAAAACAAAAAAAACGCCCCACAGTATGGAGGGTTGACTGCGGGGCAAAGGGTTCTGTTGTTTTAGGGAGGCAGAACCTGAAGAAGTTGGTTTGTTGGGTATATATTACCAATATGGTTATATTTGTCAACATAAATCTGACTTTTTTTATCAGATATTTTTCAGGTTAAGTTTTCCAATGAAAATAAGTATACTCCTGCCATGAATATCCTGTTCAGGACGATCATCGCGCTCGTCTCATATATTATCCTCGGTTTCTTCTTTTACTGGTTCCCTTTCTCCCTGTTCGGACTCGATGATACGATGCACTCCGCGTTGACCCATCTCAGCGCCGCTTTACTCGCCATGGTCCTCTGGTGGAAACTCCGGGAACGCCAACCCGGCCCTGTAACAAGCGCCCTGGTCGGAGCAATTCTGATCGGCACCGTCGGCTTCGCCGCTGGCTTCTTCGGACCGATGCTGCTGACCCCCGAGGCAAACCAGGGGCCGTTGCTCGGAATTTTCATTACCGGCCCGGGAGGCTTCCTGCTCGGGGCCATCGGCGGTGTACTCTACTGGCGCTGGAAGTTGTCACCCAATGACGATTCCTGACTCCGTGAACTTCACCTTTATCTGCAGATGATGTAGAATGCCGGACATGTGCAGCGACAACCCCGAAAAATCCCCCTGGATGTGCCATGTCTGCAGCCACACCTCCAACGACAGCGAGCCGATCGCCTGCTCGGTCTGCTACAAGGTGACCTGTGCCCTGCACCTGGCGCACAAGACGGTGCTCAATGAGGAGAGTGGACTGTATGAGTTGCAGCCGATTTGTGTTGAGTGCCAGATTAAGCCGCATCTTTAGTCATTTCTGTTTTCTTTTTTAAGATCAAAGTCGTGGGGTCCCGGCCTCACACTCCGGGTTCGTTTCTTTATTAAGCCATAAAGAAACGAACCAAAGAAACGGCTCCCTTGCAGGGGGCTTTTTTTCGTTTAGTCGTTTTTCCTCTTTTGTGAACTCGGTGGTAGGGAGATCGCCTTGAGGCGATCACAGTATTTCTTCGTGGTTGTCCCGTACAGTCTGCGTTCAAGGAATCGCGCTGACTAACGTGCTCCTCAAGAGCAATGGGAGGGGAAGTCAAAATCTTTAATGCTGGAACCACCGGAGCCGTTGATACTTACACCCCGTTTCAGGTTCGAGAGCCACGAAGACGCGGAATTCGGGGGACACTTCCCGAAGTTCAGGGAAGTGTCCCCACCCAAACGGTCGGGTTTCAGCCGTACGAGCATGGAAACAAACAAAAAAGACCCGGACAGCAATGCCCGGGCCTCGTATCTACCTATCAATCAAACCTATTTCAACTTCCAACTCGTCCCCTCACGTGAATCGAGCAGGATAACCCCCTTCTCATCGAGCTCGTCGCGAATCTCGTCGGCGCGAGCGAAGTTCTTATCAACCCGCGCCTGCTTGCGCTCGGCGATCAACCCTTCGATCTGCTCGGCGCTCAGGTCACCATCCTGCAGGGCGTCGCTCTTCTGCTTCTCCAACCAATCGGTCGGATCGGAAGCGAAGAAGCCGAGGACCGCGCCGAGGCGACGTAACTTTTTGACGCCGTCTGCAAGCACCTTGAGTGACAGTGGACAGTCGTCGAACCGCTTCTCGCCGAGCAGGCGATTGAGGGCACGAACCACATCGAACAGGTTGCCGAGGGCGAGGGCGGTATTAAAATCGTCGTCCATCGCCTCGGCAAATTTTTCCTCCATCATCTCGACCCGATCGAAGATCTCGCGCTCTTCGTCCTTGATTTCCGGGCAGACCGCCTTGGTCGCCGGATTGCTGGCGATGATTTCATCGGCCGCCTGCAACATTTCGTAGAACCGGGTCAATCCGGCCTTGGCATCCTCGAGGTTCTTATCGGAAAAATCGATCGGCGAACGGTAGTGGGCCGAGAGGATAAAGAAACGGACCACCTCCGGATCATACTTTTCGAGGATGTCACGGATGGTGAAGAAGTTGCCGAGCGACTTGCTCATCTTCTCCTGATTGATATTGACGAAGCCGTTGTGCATCCAGTACTTGACGAACGGCTTGCCGCTCGCCCCTTCCGACTGGGCGATCTCGTTCTCGTGATGCGGGAAGACCAGGTCCTTGCCACCGCCATGGATATCAAAGGAGTCGCCGAGCAGCGACGAGCTCATGGCCGAGCACTCGATGTGCCAGCCGGGACGGCCCGGTCCCCAGGGCGATTCCCATGCCGGTTCATTCGGCTTGGCCGCTTTCCAGAGGGCGAAGTCCATCGGGTTGCGCTTCTGCTCGCCCGGTGCGATACGGGCGCCGGCCTGCATCTCGTCCATGTTGCGTTTGGAGAGCTTGAGGTAGTTGTCGAACTTTTCGACCGCGTAGTAGACGTCGCCGCCCGACTCGTAGGCGATCCCCTTGTCGACCAGGGTCGCGACCAGGGCGACGATCTGCTCGATGTACTCGGTCGCCTTCGGCTCATGGGTCGGCCGCTCGAGGCCGAGCGCCGCCATATCCTCGTCGAAGGCCTTGATGAACTCCTCCGAGAGAGCCTTGCTCGAAATCCCCCGCTCGTTGGCACGGTTGATAATCTTGTCGTCGACGTCGGTATAGTTGCGGACGTAATTGACGTCGTAACCGGCGTACTTGAGGTAGCGGTAGATGACATCGAAGACGATGTTGGCGCGGGCGTGGCCGATGTGGCAGTAATCGTAGACGGTGACGCCGCAGACATACATCCCGACCTTGCCCGGGACCAGCGGCTCGAACGGCTCCTTGCCGCCACTCATGGTGTTGTAAAGACGTAATGCCATGTCCTGAAAAACTCCTTGCTTAATATTCCTCGGGTGGCGAGAGGCTCGCCATGACCGTTTTCTACTTGTTCTGGACCTTGGCCCAGGTATCGCGCAGGGTGACCGTCCGGTTGAAGACCGGGCTTCCCGGCGTCGAGTCGTTTCCGTCGGCGGTGAAGTAGCCGACCCGCTCGAACTGGAACGCCTCACCCGCTTCGGCCTTTAACAGCTGCGGCTCGACCCAGGCGGTGATCTCCTGCAGCGACTCCGGGTTGATCCCCTGGTGAAAGTCTTCGAGTTTGTCCGGGTTCTCGTCGCAAAACAGACGATCGTAAAGCCGCACCGGGACCTGCGCGCCGCGAGTGGCGGAGACCCAGTGGATCGTCCCCTTGATCTTGCGCCCGTCCTTCGGGTTGGCGCCGAAGGTCTCCGGATCGCAGCTGCAGTGCAGGGCGATCACCTCACCGGTTTCGTTCTTTTCGACCTCGTCGCAGCGGATAATGCAACCGTTACGCAAACGGACTTCACGGCCCGGCCCGAGCCTGAAGAACTTCTTCGGCGGATCCTCCATGAAGTCGCTCCGCTCGATCACGATCTCCCGGGTCAGCGGCAGTGAGCGTTTACCCAGCTCCGGCTTCTGCGGATGGTTGGCGGCACTGCATTCGATTTCGTCCTGCGGCAGGTTGGTAATGATCACCTTCAGCGGGTCGAGAACCGCCTGCCGGCGCGGGGCGGATTCGTTGAGTTGTTCCCGGACCGTATCCTCGAGCACCGAGAGATCGATGCGCGAGTCGGCCTTGCCGACCCCGATGCGGTCGCAGAAATCACGGATCGCCTCCGGCGGGTAGCCGCGGCGCCGCATCCCGACCAGGGTCGGCATGCGCGGGTCATCCCAACCGGAAACCCGTTTCTCGGTGACCAGCTGCAGCAGCTTGCGCTTGCTCATCACGGTGTAACTCAGGTTGAGCCGGGCGAACTCGATCTGCTGCGGCGCGAAGATTTCCAGCTCCTGCACCAGCCAGTCGTAGAGCGGCCGATGGTCGGCGAACTCGAGGGTGCAGATCGAGTGGGTCACCCCCTCGATCGAGTCGGACTGGCCGTGCGCGAAATCGTACATCGGGTAGATGCACCAGCTATCGCCGGTGCGGTGGTGAGCGGCATGCAGGATACGGTAGAGCACCGGGTCGCGCATATTGAGGTTGCCGGATGCCATATCGATTTTGGCCCGCAGGACATGCTCACCATCGGCGAATTCGCCTTCCCGCATTTTACGGAAGAGATCGAGGTTCTCCTCGATCGACCGCTCGCGGTAAGGGCTCTCCTGACCCGGTTCGGTCAGGGTCCCGCGCAGTTCGCGGATCTTCTCCGGCGGCAGGCTGCAGACGTAGGCCTTCCCCTTTTCGATCAGCTTCTCGGCATACTGGTAGAGCTGCTCGAAATAGTTGGAAGCAAAATAGAGGTGTTCGCCCCAGTCGAAACCGAGCCAGCGCAGGTCGTCCTTGATCGCCTCGACATATTCATCCTCTTCCTTGACCGGGTTGGTGTCGTCGAAGCGGAGATGACAACGCCCCTTGAAGTCCTCGGCGAGGCCGAAGTTGAGGCAGATCGACTTGGCATGGCCGATATGCAGGTAGCCGTTCGGCTCCGGCGGAAAACGGGTGACGACGGCATCGCGTCGTCCCTGCTCAAGATCGTCCTCGATGATATTACGGATAAAGTTACTGGTCGGTTCCTGTTGACTCACCTTATTATTGTTCCTTTCCAACTCAGATCATTTCGGCGGTATCGCCCCACTGCAGCAGCGCGACCGCATGGGCGGCAATCCCTTCACGACGACCGACGAAACCGAGTTCCTCGGTCGTCGTCGCCTTGACGTTGACCCGGTCCGGTTCGAGATTGCAGTCGCTCGCGATATTCTTCACCATGGCAGCGATGTGGGGCGCCATTTTGGGCGCCTGGGCCAGAATCGTAGCGTCGATATTGCCGACCCGGTAGCCCCTGCTGTCGAGCAGATCGACGACGTGGGCCAGCAGCTTGCGGCTGTCGATCCCTTTGTACTGAGGATCGCTGTCGGGGAAGTGCCGGCCGATATCACCCTCGCCGGCCGCACCGAGAAGAGCATCGCAGATGGCATGCAGCAGCACGTCGGCATCGGAGTGGCCGAGCAGCCCGGTCTCATGCACGATCTCGACCCCGCCGATGACCAGCCTGCGACCTTCAACCAGCCGGTGCACATCGTAGCCATGACCGATCCTGACCATCACTCCTCCTCATCCACCTGCCGCAGAAACGATTCGGCCAGCAGCAGATCTTCCGGGGTTGTTATTTTCAGGTTGCAGTAGCTCCCCGACACGATCGCGACCGGCTTGCCGAGCCATTCGACCAGCTGGGCGTCATCGGTCGCCTGGTACGCTTCCTTATACGCTTTTTCGTGGGCCGAAGCAATAAGCTGATAACGGAACGCCTGCGGGGTCTGGGCCAGCCAGAGCCGGCTCCGATCAGGGGTCTTGACCACCATCCCGTCTTCGACCTCCTTGACCGTATCCTTGGCCGGCACCGCGACCAGGGCGGCACCGCACCGCTGCACCGCAGCGATCGCCTCATCGACAACATCCGGTGGCAATAAAGGACGCGCCCCGTCATGGATCAGCACGACATCGTCGGCGTCTGCCCCGCAGGCCTGCAGGCCGTTGCGCACCGAATCCTGGCGCTCCTTGCCTCCGGCAATAACCGCCTGCACCTTGCTGAAGCGGTAACGCTCGACCACCTCTTCCCGGCAGAAATCGAGCTCCTGCAGCGGGACGATCAGGGTTATTTTGTCGATAGCGGGGTGTTTTTCAAAAAGGGAGAGGGTATGCGCCAGGACCGGCCGGTCACCGAGGAAAAGATACTGCTTGTTGATATCGGTGCCCATGCGGCGTCCGCTGCCGGCCGCCGGGATCAGAACATGAACGGTCATTGGAATCAGCCGTGTCCGAGCATCAGCTCCGAGCGGAGCTTTTCATGTCAAAAATAAAAACCGGATGGAATGCATCCGGTTGAAGAATCCAGGAAAAATCAGTTGAACAGTTTTTCGACCCGCTGGGTCACGGCATCTTCGTCGGCCCCTTCGGCCAGCGCGACCTCCTTGACCAGCAGCTTGCGCGCCAGCTCGAGGACCTTCTTTTCGCCGTAGGAGAGTTCCTTGTCCTCACGGATGCAGTAAAGCTCGCGCAGGACTTCGGCCACCTCGAACAGGTCGCCGGTTTTCAGCTTGTCGTTGTATTCGCGCTGACGACGGCTCCAGGAAGCGATGTTGCCGGCAATCTTGGTTTTCTCGCCGAGGATATCGAAGAGAGACGAGACCCGCTTCTTCTCGATCGGACTGCGCATGCCGATGTTGGAGGCATTTGTGGTCGGCACCATGATGGTCATGTCGCTGTCGACAATCCGCAAAATATAGAAATCGGCCTTGACGCCACCGAAATCCTTTGATTCAATCGCTTCTATGACGCCTATACCCTGGGTCGGGTAAACGGCGCTATCTCCAACTTTAAACATCAATAGACTCCTTAAGGCGAACGTAAATATTATCAAAATAAGGGCTTTTCGTCAAGTTGTGGTTCAATACCACCCCCTGCGACCATCCGGACCGAAGATTTGACCGGGCCGGTTCGGACGAAAGCCGCCACAATACCAGCCACTTACACGGGAGAATTCATTGCGTATCGCGATTGTCGGTTCCGGCGCCCTCGGCCTCTTCTACGGCGCCCGCCTGCTCCATTCCGAACAGAATGTCCATTTCTTGCTAAGGCGGGACTACGAGGCAATCCGTAGCGGCGGGCTTCAGGTCTACTCCGTCGACGGTGACTTTCACCTCGACCGGGTGAACAGCTACCGCAACAGCGCCGACATCGGCCCGGTCGATCTGGTCCTGGTCGGCCTGAAGACCTTCTGTAACGATCGCGCCATCGACCTGATCGAACCGCTGGTTTCAGAACGGACGACCATCCTGACCCTGCAGAACGGCCTCGGCAACGAAGAGCTGTTGGCAAAAAGGTTCGGGGAGAAACAGATCATGGGCGGAGTCGCTTTCCTCTGCGCCAACCGGGGCGAACCGGGAACGGTGCATCACCTCGGCCAGGGCGCAATCCGCATCGGCAATTTCTCCGGCGGCCATAACGAAAAGGGCGAAACGATTGCGACCGCCTTCCGGCAGGCCGGGATCAGCTGCGAGTATGTCGACGATCTCAAACGGGCACGCTGGGAAAAGCTGGTCTGGAACATCCCGTTCAACGGCCTGACCGCCCTGACCGGAAAGTGCGTAACCGACCTGCTCGCCCACCCACCGACCCGACAACTGGCGATCGAGATCATGCGGGAGGTGGTCGCCGCCGCCAACGCGCAGTCGCTTTCGGCTCCGATCGAAGGAGAACCTTTCATCGACAGGATGATCGCCGCCACCGAGACCATGGACGGCTACCGACCGAGCATGATGATCGATCGCCTCGAAGGGCGGCCCCTCGAACTGGAGGCGATCTACGCCCTGCCGCTTAAGGCCGCAGGCGCAAAAGGGATCGCCATGCCGCGCACCGAAATGCTGCACAGTCTGCTCGATCTGGGCGAACCGCCCGCCTGAATCGATCAAACCTGAATGAAAAGATTATTTCTTGTTGCTGCCTAGCGGTAGGGAGCCAACACAATCGTTCCGACATCGAGGAGCTGACCCGCCACGGCCCGGCGGCAGGCTTCATCGCCCTCGCCGAGGGTGCCGTACGGCTCGCCGGCCCGCGGCTGGCCGCGACTGCCGGTTCGGGCGGCCAGGCAGTAGGTTCCCGGCTCCGGTACGAACAGGGTGAATTGCCCATCCCGATCGGAGGGCGGCGAGGTCAAGTCGGGCATGCGGTGAAACTCCGGGGTGCGGTACGCGAGCACGAGCGCATCGGGAAAGGGGTGTCCATCGGCCGCGATCAAACGACCACGAAACCCGGTATCCCCCGAGGTCAGAGTCCCCTGCTTGCCCTGGCGAGGGGTGCCGCTCTCCCGCAGCCTGAAATCGATGCTGACGATCGACTGCGGTGCAACCCGGACCGGGTTGTCCGGATAGATCGCCCAGGCGTCGCCCGGGCGGGGCGGGCCGGCATCGGAGCCACTCTTGCGCAGCCGCGCGACCAGGTGATACTCCCCTTCGACCAGATCGAGGAAATAGCTCCCGTCCGGCTCGACCCGGGCCCCGAAATCGGCCGGGCCACGCAGGCCGCGGCTGGCCGAGCGGTAGGCATAAACGAAGGCGCCGTCGGCCGGCCGGCCATCCTGTAGCACTTGCCCACCGACGCCGGTCGCGCCAGTCAGATCGGCCAGGTCATCCGTTCCCGGTGGCGCCGCGCAGGCCGCCATCAGCAACAGGATCGGAAGCAGGATCGCTCTAGATGTCGGGAGTGTACTCTTCGGGAATCGCAACATCGACTTCCTCGTCCAGAAGGGTGTCCTGCCCGGCATCGGGACCATTGATCTGGGTGATGTTGCCGTTTTGAACCTGCAGCAGGAACAGAATCTTTTCGGCGTCGCCGACCAGGTTGAAGGTGGTCGCCCCGGTCACACCGGGATAGTTGCTCAACTGGCTCAGGGCGAGACGGAGGTCGTTACGGCTCCTGACGTTATCGCGGCTGAGCAGGGAAATAAAAATATTGGCGACATCGAAGCCCTGCGCTTCGAGGATGGTCGGCTCCTCGCCGTACTTGGAAAAGTAACGGTTGGCGAATTCCTGGACGAACGGATAGGGGCTGTAGGGAAAGAACCCGTCAACGAATATCGCCCCTTCGACGAACGGACCGGCCAGACGCACCAGGTCGGGTGAGTTCCAGCCGTTGATGCCGAGCAGCGGCAGCTCTTCAATCCCGTAGTAGGCGAGCTGGGGTGCGATCATCCCGACCTTGTCGGCGTAATCGGGGATGAACAGGGCGTCAAAATCGACCGGCGGGAAATCGGGGACGAACAGATCCTCGAGCATCTCCTGCTCGGTCATATACTCTTCGCGGAAATCGGGGTCTTCCCCCTTGAGCAACCTGATCTGCCTGCCGAAATCGGTTGCATCCTCCGGGTAGGATTCAGAGGTTGTGACCAGACCATTCCGCTTGAGGACTTCCTGCGAAAAAAGGTCGAGCATTTCGCGCCCGAGGCGGTTATCCGGATAGAGGACACCGAAGCCGGTCATGCCGAGTTCGTCGACCACGTAGCGGGCAAGTTCCTGGACCTGCAGTCTGGCGGTCATCGAGTTTCGGAAAACGAAAGGACCGATCTCCGGCAAACCCTTATGCTGCGACAGGGTCAAAAGCGGGATCTTCTCGACCTCGGCCTTGCGTGCCGCCGCCTCGGAGGCGGCGGGTGTAATCGGACCGGCGACCGCGACCGCCTTGTCGGCCGTTGAAAGCTGCTCGACCAGCGCCCGGCTTCGCGCCGGGTCGCCACCGTTGTCGCGATAGATGAAACGGATGCCGCTCTCCTCGAGATCCTGCATCTCGACCGCGAGGTCGATGCCACGCTTGACCAGTTGGCCGTAGGCGGCGAAGCGGCCGGAGAGCGGCAGCACGACTCCGACCGACCGCTCAAGCCAGCTCTGACCGGTCAGTTCGGTGTAGAGGCGGATAGCGCCACCACGATACGCGGCCGGAATCAGGCCGAGATCGGTCTGGGCGATCAGTCGGGCCGCCTGCACCCGGTCACCGGCGGCGAGCTCCAGCTCCACCTGCTGTAACCGCGCGGCGGCGCCGACCGGCGAACCGGCAAACATGAAAGCGATTTCGGGAAGGATATCGTTAGAAATTTGGGTTTCGACAACCTGCTGGGCGAACCGGTAAATCCCTCTGACATCTTCGGAAGGAGCAGAACGCATCGCCCGATTGGCAAACCAGAGCGCTCTTTGATAATTGCCGAGGGCGGCGTTCCCTTCGGCGAGAATCCGCAGCCGGATGCTCTGGTCGGACGGCGGCAGCACCTGCGGGTCGACCCCCTGCAGGGCAGCCATCCCCTCGCGCGTCAACGAGATGGCAACCAGCGCCCGCCCTTCGAGGTAGCGTGCTTCATCGTTGCGCTCCTCGACCGGGATGGCGGCGATCTGCGCCAGCACCGTATCGAACTGCTTCTCGGCGAGATAGATCCGCGCCAGGGCGATATGGGCCTGTTGCAGACGTTCGGCGTCGGTTTCGACTTCGATCGCCGCGATCAGCATCGGCTTGGCCGCCTCCGGCTGCTCCGCCTCGAACAGCGCCAGCCCTTCGGTAAGCAGGTCGATTTCGCTCGGCGCCTCGACCGCCGCCGGAGTTTCCTCGGCGGGGTCGGCGGCAAAGGTGACCACCGGGACCAGCAGCAGCAAGGCCAGCAACAGAAGCACTGTTTTTTGAATCCGGATGAACATCGTCTCTCCCCCGAAGAAGGGGTAGCATATCATAAAATCAGTCGAAAAGTTCTTTAACCTTGTCGAAAAAGCCCTTGCCCATGGGATTGACATCCTCCCCACCTTCGCGGGCAAATTCCTCGAGCAGCTCTTTCTGCTTGGACGTTAATTTGGTCGGCGTCTCGACCCGGATCACGACCAGCTGGTCGCCACGGCCGTAGCCCTGCAGCGACGGAATCCCCTTGCCCCCAAGCTTGAGGACCTTGCCCGACTGGGTACCGGCCGGTACTTTCAGCTTGACCTTGCCGTCGAGCGTCGGCACCTGCAGTTCGCAGCCGAGCGCCGCCTGGCTGAAGCTGACCGGGACCTCGCAGATCACGTCCCGCCCTTCCCGTTCGAAGATCGGGTGATTTTCGACCGAGATCACGACGTAGAGATCGCCCGGCGGGCCGCCCTTCTCCCCCGATTCCCCTTCCCCGCTCATCTTGAGCCGGGTTCCGGTTTCGACGCCGGCCGGGATTTTCAGTGAGATCGATTTTTTCTTCCTGACCCGGCCGCTGCCGTGACAACTCTTGCACGGCTTGTCGACGATCTTCCCTTCGCCGGAGCACTCCGGGCAAGGACGGGTCAGCGAGAAGAACCCCTGTTGGTACCGGACCTGGCCGGCCCCCTGGCAGGTGCCACAGGTCCGCGGCTCGGTCCCCTCGGCGGCACCGGAACCGTTGCAGGTTTCGCAGGGCTGGTGCCGCGGGATCTGGATCTTGGTCTCCAGGCCGAACGCCGCCTCCTCGAAGGAGATCGAGAGGTTGTAGCGCAGGTCGTCGCCGCGCCGGCCGCGTCCACCGCGCCGGGTCTGGCCACCACCGAAGATATCGCCGAAGATGTCACCGAAGATATCCTCGAACGGCGAACCGCCACCGAATCCACCGGAAGAGAACCCGCCGCCGCCCAGGCCGGCATGGCCGAACTGGTCGTAGGTCGCCCGTTGCTGGGCATCGGAGAGGACCGCGTACGCTTCGGAAAGCTCCTTGAACTTTTCTTCGGCCGCCTTGTCGCCCGGGTTCTTGTCAGGATGGTACTGGATCGCCAGTTTGCGGTAGGCCTTCTTGATCTCGGCCTCGCTGGCGTTGCGATTGACCTCCAGCACCTCGTAATAATCACGTTTACTCAAAACGATTTTCCTTGCTTACTGCTAAATGTCAAGCAGCAGAAGCCGGGCTTGCCCGGCTTCTGCTTTCTTTTTACTGATCAGAAAAGACGATGGCTTACTTCTTTTCGTCACCCTTGTCGTCATCGACTTCTTCGAACTCGGCGTCGACGACGTTCTCGTCACTACCGGCCGCTTCGGCGCCGCCGGCAGCTTCCCCGCCTTCGCCCTCGGTCTCGGCATACATCGCCTCGGCGAGTTTGTGCGCCGACTGGGCGAGGGCTTCCATCTTGCTGTTGATGGCGTCCTTGTCGTCACCGTCCATCACCGCCTTGAGCTCTTCCAGTGCTGTTTCGATATTCTTCTTGGTCTCTTCATCAATCTTGTCTGCGTGTTCCTTGAGCGACTTCTCGGTCGTGTAGACGATTCCGTCGGCCTGGTTGCGAATCTCGATCAGTTCGCGCTTCGCCTTGTCCTCGGAGGCGTGCGATTCCGCCTCCTTGACCATCTTGTCGATCTCCTCTTCACTCAGGCCGCTGGAGGCGGTGATCCGGATCGACTGCTCCTTGCCGGTACCGAGGTCCTTGGCCGAAACATGCAGGATGCCGTTAGCGTCGATATCGAAGGTAACCTCGATCTGCGGTACGCCGCGCGGCGCGGCCGGGATCCCGACCAGCTCGAAGCGACCGATGGTCTTGTTGTCGCCCGCCATCTCGCGCTCGCCCTGCAGCACGTGCACCGATACCGCCGGCTGGTTGTCGGCCGCGGTCGAGAAGATCTGGCTCTTCTTGCACGGGATGGTGCTGTTCTTTTCGATCAACTTGGTCATAACCGAACCGAGGGTCTCGATCCCGAGCGACAGCGGACTGACGTCGAGCAGCAGCACATCCTTGACCTCGCCCTTGAGGACACCGCCCTGGATGGCGGCGCCGATGGCGACCACTTCGTCCGGGTTGACCCCCTTGTTCGGCTCCTTGCCGAAGATCTCCTTGACCTTCTGCTGGACCGCCGGCATCCGGGTCATGCCACCGACCAGGATGATCTCGTCGATATCGGATGCTGTGAGGCCGGCATCCTTGAGCGCGATCTTGCACGGATCAACCAGCTTGGAGATCAAATCTTCGCAGATGCTCTCGAGCTTGGCCCGTGAAAGCTTGATGTTGAGGTGCTTGGGCCCCGACTGGTCGGCGGTGATGAACGGCAGGTTGATGTCGGTCTCCATCGAAGAGGAGAGTTCGCATTTCGCCTTCTCCGCACCTTCCTTGAGGCGCTGTAGCGCCATCTTGTCGCCACGCAGGTCGATCCCCTGCTCTTTCTTGAACTCGTTAGCGACGTAGTCGATGATGCGCTGATCGAAATCTTCGCCACCGAGGAAGGTATCACCGTTGGTCGCCTTGACCTCGAAAACACCGTCACCGAGCTCGAGGATCGAGACGTCGAAGGTACCGCCGCCGAGGTCGAAGACGGCGATCTTCTCGTCTTCCTTCTTGTCGAGTCCGTAAGCGAGCGAGGCCGCGGTCGGCTCGTTGATGATCCGCAGGACGTTGAGGCCGGAGATCTTGCCGGCATCCTTGGTCGCCTGGCGCTGCGAGTCATTGAAGTAGGCCGGCACCGTGACCACGGCGTCGGTCACCTCTTCACCGAGGTAATCTTCGGCGGTCTGTTTCATCTTCTGCAGGATCATCGCCGAGATCTCCGGGGCGCTGTACTTCTTGCCGCGCGCCTCGACCCAGGCGTCGTTGTTATCCGCCTTGATGATTTTGAACGGGCTGATCTCGATATCCTTCTTGACCGCCTCCGAATCGAACTTGCGGCCGATCAGACGCTTGATCGCAAACAGGGTATTTTCCGGGTTGGTCACTGCCTGGCGCTTCGCCTGCTGACCGACCAGACGCTCACCGCTCTCGGTGAAAGCGACCATCGACGGCGTGGTCCGTGCTCCTTCGGCATTGGCGATAACTTCCGGCTCGCCACCTTCCATAACGGCAACACACGAGTTGGTGGTCCCGAGGTCTATTCCTATTACTTTACCCATGACGTTATTCCTCCTTTATCGTTCAACGATTTTATCTTTTTGTTAATCCGTATCCGGTTTTCCACCTGCAACTTACTCCGACTCGCTCTCCGCTTCGTCGGCACTGTTTTTTTCAGGCGTCTTGGCCACCATGACCATCGCCGGCCGCAGCAGGCGGTTGTTCAGGGTGTACCCCTTCTGCATCTCCTGTACCACGGTGTTCGGTTCATACTCGTCCGACTCGACCTGTCCCATTGCCTGGTGGAAGTTCGGGTCGAACGGCTGTCCGATCGATTCGACCGGCTTGACCCCGAAGGTTTCGAGCACCTTGCGGAATTGGACGAGGGTCATCTCGACCCCTTCGAGCAGACTACTTCCCTGATCGTCGTTGGCATGTTCGACCGCCCGCTCGAGGTTGTCGATCACCGGTACCATCTCGCGCAGCAGGTTGTCGTTGGCGAAGCGGATCGCGTCTTCTTTATCACGCTGGGCCCGCTTGCGGTAATTCTCCAGGTCGGCCAGCGCCCGCAGGTAGAGATCCTTGTTCTTGCCCGCCTCTTCCTGGTAATCGACCGGCGCCTCCTCGGCCGTCTCTTCTTTCACCTCATCAGGCTCCGGTGCAGCCTCCTGGGCCGACTGCTCTTCCGTCGCCTCGACTTCTTCGACGACCGACTCCTGCTTCTTTTTCTTTTTTGCCACCTTCTTATTTCTCCTTGCCAAGTCCGGTCTCCATGAGCCGACTGATCAACCTGGCGGTGTAGTCGACGATCGGGATGACCTTGGAATATTTCATGCGATTCGGACCGATGACCCCGAGGGTACCGATGGTCCCGTGTACGTTCCTGTAGCTCGAGGTGATCAGGCTGCACCCCTCGATCTCGTTGTAGCTGTTGGCGCTACCGATAAAGATCTGGACACCGCTCGCCTCCTGGCTTTTGTCGAGCAGGTCGACCAGGCGGCTCTTCTGCTCGAAGGCCAGGAACAGCTTCTTCATTTTTCCGACGTCGGCGAAATCGGGCAGCTCGAGAAAGCTGGAGGCGCCTTCGATATAGACCCTCTCTTCAACATCCTCGGCCAGTGCCTTGTCGGAAAGATTGAGCGCCCGCTGCATCAACTCGTCGTAGAGCGCCTTCTCCTGCTTCATTTCGGCCGCGACCTTCTCCTTGACCTCCTGGATGGTCATGCCGGAGAGGGCGTTGTTGAGATAGTTGGTAATCTTCTCCAGTTCGCGCTGGCTCAAATCCTCGTCGAGTTCGATCAGCTTGTTCTGAACCAGCCCCGACTGTGAGACGAAAACCACCAGCACCTTGCCGCCGGAGAGCCGGACGAACTCGATGTGGCGGAAGACGGTCGAGGTGAAGCGGGGGGCCATCACGATGCCGGCATAGCTGGAGAGCGATGAGAGCGCCTTGCCGGTCTCCTGCAGCAGGCTCTCCACCGATTTTTTCTCGACGTTGCAGTGATCCTCGATCCGCTGCTTCTCGCGACTGGTCAGCTCCCTGAGCTGCAACAGGCTGTCGACGTAATAGCGGTACCCCTTATCGGTCGGGATGCGGCCGGCAGAGGTATGCGGCGACGCGAGATAGCCCATCTCCTCGAGATCGGCCATGACGTTGCGCACCGTCGCCGGCGAAATATCCATGTTATGGCGCCGGGTCATGGCCCGGGAGCCGACCGGATCACCGGAGGATATATAGTCGTCGACGATCGCTTCGAGGATCGTGCGGCTGCGGTCGTTCAGGTCGTTGCCCATGACGAAATCCTACAAAAATAACTGAAGCCGGCAAAACCGGCCCAACCATCCCGTTAGCACTCATGATTGACGAGTGCTAACGGGGTCAAGATAACAACGGCCCTGGGCTTTGTCAAGGCATTAGGCGTGGAAAATTGGCGGGGCTGAAAACCGCCTACAGAAAGTGGCTCAGAAGGGTATTGAACAGCAGCCAGCCGTCGATGTTAAAACGCCAGCGGCCCTCTTCGCAAACGAGCATGTCGTCACATCTGGCGATAGCGTCGGCATACCGCATTTGCAGGTCGACACCGAAGGCGGCACGGAAGGTTTCGGCATCGACGCCACGGTCGGTGCGAAGACCGAGGTAGAGCATCTCCGCCATCGCCCCTTCCCGGTCAAAGGTTTCGATCGTCTGCGCCGTATCACGGCCGGCGGTCACGTTTTCGGCATAGCGATCCAGATCGGCGGCGACTGCGCGCCTCTCCCCCCAGCCGGTGGCAACGAAACTGTGTGCGCCGGCGCCGAGACCGAGGCAGGGGAGGCGCTGCCAGTAACCCTGGTTGTGCCGACAGGCATAGCCGGGGCGGGCGAAGTTGGAGATCTCGTAATGACGATAACCGGCGGCGGTCAAACGCGCATCGACCCGCAGAAAGAGCTCGGCGTAGAGATCCTCGTCCGGGAGCACGATTTTACCTCCGGCAACCTGCTCTCCGAGCGGGGTGCCGGTCTCGGCGGTCAGACCATAGCAGGAGAGGTGCTCCGGTTCGAACTCCAGCAAAGCGTCGAGGTCGTTCTCAAGTTCCGTCCGGGACTGCCCCGGCAGGGCGAACATCAGGTCGAGGGAGAGGTTGTCGAAACCGGCCTGCCGGGCCAGCCGAACCGCCTCACGGCTCTCGGCGACGCTGTGCGGCCGACCGAGCTTTGCCAGGAGGTTTGGCTGCAGGCTCTGCATCCCGAGCGACAATCGATTGACTCCCGCCGCCCGATACCCTTGGAGCTTCTGGGCATCGACCGTACCGGGGTTCGCCTCGAGGCTGATCTCGGCCTCAGCCGACAACCCGAAGTGCTTAGCGACTCCCTGCAACAGATCGGCGACAACCCCAGGCGCCAACAGGCTAGGCGTGCCGCCGCCGAAAAAGAGGGTGTCGACCGGCCCCTGCCAGCCGTTTGCGGCTGCCCTCTCCAGATCCTTGCGCAGCAGTTCACCATACGCGTCGACAGCCCCTTCGTTCTTCTCGACCGAGAAGAAATCACAGTAGGGGCATTTGCGCAGGCAGAACGGAATATGGAAATAGAGTCCGGTCATAAATAAAAGAGGCGGAGCCCGAAGCCCCGCCTCTTTTCATACCATATTTAAATACAGCCTAGTGGAAATAACTGTCGTTGATCCAGATATGGGCAACGATACTGGCGGCGTAGCCGATTGCTACTGCCCAGGAACACTTGAGGTGATTCATGAAGGTGTAGGTACCGCGGGCGGTCCCCATCAGGGCGACGCCGGCGGCCGAACCGATCGACAGCATGCTGCCGCCGACCCCGGCGGTCAGGGTGACCAACAGCCACTGGCCGTGCGACATCACCGGGTCCATGGTCAGGACGGCGAACATGACCGGGATGTTGTCGACGATCGCCGACAGAATGCCGACCAGCACGTTGGCGGTGGTGGCACCGAGATCATGGTACATGAACTGCGAGGTCATCGCCAGGTACCCGAACTGGCCGAGGCCGCCGACACAGAGGATAACTCCGTAGAAGAAGAGCAGGGTGTCCCACTCGGCGCGGGCGATCTTGCGGAACAGGTCGAAGCCGGCGACCGGCGCATGGCCGTGCCCCTGGCTCTCGGCCGGCGGCTCGCAGTGATCGTCCGGATTGTGGCCGATCATATCGAGCGGCTGATCGCCCCCTTTAAGCAGCCGGTGCTCCTTGATCTTGAGATAGTAGGAGAAGAAGCTGAGGTAACCGAGGCCGAGCATCATCCCGGCTGCCGGCGGCAAGTGCAGAAAGTTATGGAACGAAACCGCGGTGGCGATGGTGCAGCCGAACAGAGCCATGATCCGCTTGGCGCCGAGCTTCATCGAGATCGTCTCGTCCATCGCCTCCGGCCGATCCTTGGCAACCGTCATACTCATGATCGCCGCCGGGATGACCCAGTTGATCAACGACGGAATGAAGATGGCGAAGAACTCGACGAACTCGACCTTCCCTTTCTGCCAGACCATCAGGGTGGTAATGTCACCAAACGGGGAGAAAGCGCCACCGGCGTTGGCACCGACGACGACGTTGATGCAGGCGACGATGACGAACTTGCGGTTGCTGCCACCGACCGCCATAACGACGGCGCCCATCAGCAGGGCGGTAGTCAGGTTGTCGGCGAGCGGTGAAATGACGAAGGCGAGAGCACCGGTCACCCAGAAGACGGTGCGCAGGGTGAAGCCGCGGCTGACCAGCCAGGAGCGCAGCGCCTGGAAGACGTTGCGCTCGTCCATGGCGTTGATGTAAGTCATCGCTGCCAGCAGGAACAGAAACAGTTCGGCGTATTCGATCAGGTTGTGCTTGATCGCCTCGTGCGGGGTATGGGTATCGCCCATCGCCTGGTAGGCGAAGACGACCAGCACCCAGATGATCCCGGCGGCGAGCAGCACCGGCTTGCTCTTGCGCAAATGCAGCTGTTCTTCGAAGATGACCAGGGTGTAGGCGGCAACGAACAGGACCAGGGCGATGATGCCGAGGCCGGTACCGGTCAGGTTGACAAATTCGCCTCCTCCTTCACTGCCGCCGGAACTGGCAAAAGCCGGCAAGACACCGGCGAGCAGCAAGAATGTAGATATCCATAAACTCTTGAATGGCATGTTGTTTCTCCTGAAAAATTGAATCTGGTAATTTGAAAAAACCCGCCTTGTCGACGGGGAATAGAACGCCTTGTTTTTTATCATTCCGGGAGATTCACGTCAAGGCAAACCGGACAAGAGCAAAGCACTTGTCATCTTGGTTAAGATGCCATAATATTGCCTTTATTCAAAAACGTTTTAATTTCAGATAATTAGCAAAACATTGTTTTAAAAACTAACGGAGCACCCATGAAGGAAACGATAACCGCCGCCACCGTCCAATTCAACCTCGCCCTCGGCGAGATCGAGACAAACCTCGAAAAAGCCGAAGCCGGCCTGCGCCGGGCGAGCGAACAGGGCGCCCAACTGGCGGTCCTGCCGGAGATGTGGAGCGCCGGTTACGACTACAAGCGGCTGCAGCGCCACGCCGAGCAGACGCCGCGAGTGCTGGAAGTGATACAGAAACTCTCGGCCGAACTCGGCCTGGTCATCGTCGGTAGCCTGCCGGAAAAGGAAGGGGAGAAGATCTTCAACACCGCCTCGGTCATCGATGGCGGCAAGATCGTCGGCAGCTACCGCAAGCTGCACATGTTCTCGACCATGGGCGAGGACCGTTTCCTCTCCCCCGGCGAGACTTCGTTGGTCGCCCCGACCTCGATCGGCCGGATCGGGGTCGCCATCTGCTACGATCTGCGCTTCCCCGAGCTGTTCCGCAAGATGGCACTGGAGGGGGCCGAGGTCATCTGCGTTCCGGCCGAGTGGCCCAAGCCGCGCCAGGAGCACTGGCGGACCCTGCTCCGCGCCCGGGCGATGGAAAACCAACTCTTCATTGTCGCCACCAACTGCTGCGGCATCCAGGGCAAGCTCGACTTCTTCGGCATGAGCCTGCTCCTCTCGGCCCGCGGCGAAGTCCTCGCCGAAGGGGGCGAGACCGACACCGAGCTGGTCGCTACCTTCGAACGGGAAGAGATGGAATCGTACCGCAAGCAGATCCAGTGCTACACCGACCGCCGGCCCGAGATCTACGGCACCCTGCCTTAAAGATTTATCACCACGAAGTACACGAAGGGCATGAAGAAAATCAAAATCGGTTTTCACGCAAAGACGCAAAGAAATGCAAAAAAGCAGTTTCAGGTAAAAAGACAAAACTTTGAAATTATTGCACAAATAAAGGTTTTGTTTTTCACCCCACATAAAGGGTTTCAGCTTTTCAGTTTTCGATTCTCTTCGCGACTTTGCGTCTTTGCGTGAGAAAAGCTTTTAAGAATCAGCCTTTCTTCGTGCCCTTCGTGTTCTTCGTGGTTAACCTTTTCTCGACCAATATGTCCGGACAAAAAAGCGGAGAAGGCACTCCGCCTTCCCCGCTTTAATCGTTTCAGTTTTCAGCAATAGATCCTTACCTTGCCCGATCACTCCTCCATCCGCTCTGCACTCTCCCGATACTGCGGCGGGATATCCTCCATGCTGTCGGCGAACTGCAGGACGCCGCTGTCGTCGGCATAAACATAGCGGGGGGCGTTATCCGGTTTTGCCATCGGCGCCGCCGGTTGCTGTTTTTCGGCGATCACCTCCTCGACACTTTTGGCACCGGAGCCGGGAGTGAGCCCGAACAGGCGTTGGCGAAAATCGAGATAGAACTCCTGTGTCACCTGCATCCCCCCCTTTTTGAACTCGACCCGGATCATGAACTGATCGACGGCGAGCAGGCAGCAGAAAAAGATGATGATCCAGAATATTGCTTTTGATGTCTTGCCCATGGTCGACGATTCTCAGGGTTCCGGCGTAAAATTGCAACCTAAAGGATGAAATGACGTGAGCGGGCCGGCGCAACAGGCACCGGCCGCGCTTTATCTTACTTGTGATACTTGGCGGCAAAAAGGAGTTTGTGCAGATTCTGCGACAGCTCCTGGTTGTCCTCGCCCTTGGCATACATTTCGGTCAGGTTGGAAAAGACCCCCATGTAATGGTTGACCAGACGCGGCTTGTCGGTCGCGAGGTTGAAGACGAGGTCGTCCCGGCCACGCTGAACCAGGCGGGCAAACTCCTTGGCGTGATCGAGCTCCAGGGTGCCGTCTTCGTACCAGAGCCGGGTCATCTTGTAGTTTTTGCCGAGCGTCCAGTTGGTATCGACGATGCCGAAACCGGACTGGGCGCCGGTATCGAAGCGATAGATACCGAGCCCCTGCACCTCGGAACAGGAGAGGCTCTGGATCGCCGTCATCCTGCCGTCGACCAGCTCCATCTGGGTCGGGTCGATCAGCCGCGCCAGGATGCTGAGGCTGCTGACGCCGCCGTCGATCCAGGCACCCGCCTTACCGACGGCGCCGAGGGTCAACGCACCGTTGAGATAATAGATATCGGAGAAACAGGACTCGAAGCCCTGCAGACGGCCGAGCTCGAAGTTCTCTTCCTCCTGCTGCAGTACCCACCACTCGACTTCGCGGCCATACGAGGCGTGAAACGCCGTGTAGAGCGGCAGCTTGCGGGTCGAGGCGGCGGTCAGCAGGGCATCTTCCTGCTCGGGGCTGATGCAGAGAGGCTTTTCGACCATCGCCACCCGATCGGCCTCGATCACTTTCATCACCACCTCGAAGTGGCTCGGGGGCGGGGTCGAAATCAGAAAAGCGTCCGCCTTCGACCGCAGCATCATCTGGTCCAGATCTTCGTAGAAGGTGACGCTCCCCGGCAGTTCCTCGGCCCGCGCCGGATCGAGGTCATGGGCATCGACCAGACTGATCCCCTTGGTATGAGAAATCGCCTGCATCTGGTAGTTGGCTATTTTCCCGATTCCGATCAGTCCGATTTTCATAAGGATACTCCATAGTTATTAGTTTTAATGAAAACAATAGCGGCGGTTTTGCTAAAAAGTGTATACAATTTTCGTGAAATTTCATATAGTATTTTTTCCTCTTACGCTCGATCCGTTCGGGGCGGATCATGTGAGCGGGAGGTTTGTTATTTGAGATGTTGGCAAAGGGAATAATGTGCCATGGGATTTTTCAAGCGCAAGAGCGGGAGTCCGAGCGACGTCCCGGCGCGACCAGTTGAAAGCCAGCCTGAGATCGAACTCGTCGACCACTGCTACTGCGATGACGGGCACGACCTTATCAGCGACAAGGCATCCTTTGCCGGCCATCCTGGCATCACCCTGAAGCTACGTAACGATCGCCAGGAAGGGCTGCTCTCCCTGAGCCCGATCATCGGCTACAAGGAACGGACTTTTTTCGGCACCGAGTGGATCAATGGTGAGGTTGTCGAGATCTGCTGTCCGACCTGTTCGAAACCATTACCGGTTTACAACGAGTGTTTCTGCGGTGCGGACCTGGTTGCCATGTTCACGACGAACAATAACGATTTTGCCAACTGTATCGGTATCTGCCAGAGAATCGGCTGTACCCACGCTGAAATCATCAGCAACCGCAACCTGCGGGTAAACAGTCGGCACGGGATATTCGTCAAAGACTGATCTTTCGACGGATAGATAACGAACCCGGCCCGATCAGAGCTGATCGACCGCTTTCGTTCAAACCCGCTCCAGAATCCAAATAGACGACCGGGCAAAGTGCTGCTGCTTTGCCGGTCCGGGCAACGGCGCCTTGGAGACATTATATGTAATGCTCCAATGGCGCTTTTTTATTTTTAAGACTAATACATGGTAAGTACCATTCGCCCAAACCGCATCTTTTTTGAAAAGATCGGTGACTAGAAAAAGCAAACCGGGGCCAACACGCAATATGCCTACTTTATAATCAACAGTTGCACAATATTTAAACTTTATAATACAATCTCCCGACGACTGGCAGAAATGATCGGAGTAACAATCCGCCAGAAAAAACAATTTGCCTAATTTTTAGGCGCAGGGAGGAAGAAATGAAAATAGACGAGAAAGTGGAGCCTATCTACAAGGAGGTTCTGGACCGAAACCCGGGAGAAGTTGAATTCCATCAGGCTGTTCGTGAAGTGCTTGAATCGCTGGGCCCCGTCCTGGTAAAGCATCCAGAGTTTGCCGACCACAAGATCATCGAGCGCATCTGCGAACCGGAACGTCAGATCATCTTCCGGGTACCGTGGGTTGACGACAGTGGAACCGTTCAGATCAATCGCGGCTTCCGTGTAGAATTCAACAGTGCCCTGGGGCCTTACAAGGGAGGCATGCGCTTTCACCCTTCTGTCTATCTGGGCATCATCAAATTTCTCGGATTTGAGCAGATTTTTAAAAATGCTCTGACTGGGCTTCCGATCGGGGGCGGAAAAGGTGGTTCCGATTTCGACCCGAAAGGGAAATCGGACGATGAAGTCATGCGATTTTGCCAGAGCTTTATGACAGAACTGTATCGCCATATCGGTGAGAACACCGACGTGCCGGCTGGTGATATCGGCGTTGGTGGTCGCGAAATCGGTTACTTGTTCGGCCAGTACAAACGCATCACCAATCGATGGGAGGCCGGCGTACTGACCGGAAAAGGCCTCGACTGGGGCGGCTCGCTGGTCCGCACCGAGGCAACAGGATACGGCGCGACCTTTTTCGTTGATGAAATGCTCAAGGTTCGAAACGATTCCTTTGAAGGTAAAAAATGCGTTGTCTCGGGATCAGGGAACGTCTCCATATATACGATTGAAAAAATAGCCCAACTGGGCGGAACAACCGTCGCCTGCTCAGACTCCAACGGCTATATCTATGATGAAAAAGGGATAGACCTCGAACTCGTTAAGCAAATCAAGGAAGTTGAGCGGCGGCGCATCAAGGTTTATGCGGAAACGTATAAGCATGCGAAATACATTTCGGGAGGCAACATTTGGGACGTGCCGTGCCAAGTCGCTATGCCGTCTGCCACCCAAAATGAAATCAACGGCAAGGATGCCGAGAAGCTGGTCCAGAATGGCTGCATTGCGGTCGGTGAAGGGGCCAACATGCCGACAACGCCCGAAGGGATCAAAGTCTTCCTCGACGCAAAAATAGCATATGGGCCCGGGAAAGCGGCAAATGCTGGCGGGGTCGCAACAAGCGCCCTTGAGATGCAGCAGAATGCTTGTCGCGACTCCTGGACTTTTGATTACACAGAAAAACGGCTGCAGGATATCATGAAGAACATTCATGCAACCTGCTATGAAACGGCCGATGAATATGGCGCACCGGGCAATTATGTTACCGGCGCCAATATCGCGGGTTTTATAAAAGCCGCAAATGCAATGGTTGCATTCGGCGTTATCTGATATCGCCTCAAACGGGGCGGGCACCAAGACAGGTGTCCGCCCCGACATTGACCCGGGATATTGCAGACAAGCCGACTTACAACCAAGGAATAATCATGACGAAATCAGAACGCGCATCAACAGGATATTGTGGCCTTGACATAATTCTCGACGGCCTGCGCATCGGTGACAATGTCGTGCTCAAGGTCGATTCAATCGATGACTACAGATACTTTGTCGGACCTTTCGTCGACCAGTCCCTCGCGAGCGGAAAACGACTGATCTATATGCGATTTGGAGACCATCCCCCGCTCGTTGAATCTTCACCTCATGTCAAAACCTACGAGTTTGACCCGAAGCTCGGGTTTGAATCATTTGCAAGCAAAATCCACAAGGTCATTACCGAAGAAGGGCCGGGAGCTTTTTACGTTTTCGACTGCCTCTCCGACCTTCTGTCCGCCTGGGCAACCGACCATATGATCGGCAATTTTTTCCGCGTTACCTGTCCCTATCTTTTCGAGCTCGACACCGTCGCCTACTTCGGCCTCATTCGCGGACATCACGCGCTCCGAACCCTTGAGCGAATCCGCGAAACGACACAAGTTCTCTTCGACGTATTCCGGCATGAGGGGGACATCCATGTACAACCGCTCAAAGTCTGGCAACGCAACTCACCGACAATGTTTCTTCCCCACCGCAAGCAGGGAGAGGACTTTTTGCCGCTTGCCAACAGTTATGAAGCGACCCGCGTCATAAACGCCCTTTCGTACAGTCAAACAGAGAGCACGACCCGCCAACTCGATCATTGGCAAAAACTGTTTCTCGAGGCCGAACAACTACTGGAGCTATCCTCTTCAAAGGAAGAGCAGGACCATATGGTGAAGCATATTTGCCGCCATATAATCGGAGTGGAAGAGAGGATTCTGGCGCTTGCTATCAATCACTTCAGCCTTGAAGACCTGCTCCACATTAAGTCGCGCATGATCGGCACCGGCTTCCTGGGTGGCAAGGCTGCTGGGATGCTCCTCGCCCAAGCTATCCTTGCAAAAGACGGCTCTTTTGACTGGAGCCCTCATCTGGAAACCCATGACTCGTTTTTTGTTGGTTCAAACGTCTATTATTCTTACATCGTCCACAATGACCTGTGGCGCCTTTTCATGCGCCAGAAAACGCAGGATGGGTATTTCTCGATGGCCGGGGAACTCCGTAAAGAAATGATGCTGGGCAGTTTCCCCGACTCCGTTCGTGACGGCTTCAGAAAAATCCTCGACTATTACGGGCAATACCCGATTATTATTCGATCCAGTTCGCTTCTTGAAGATGGTTTCGGCAACGCTTTTGCCGGCAAATATGAGAGCTATTTTTGTGTTAATCAAGGCCCTCCCGAAGAACGCCTCGAACAACTGGAAGAAATCGTTCGTAAAATTTTTGCCAGCGCTATGAGCGAAGACGCCCTAACCTATCGTCTACAAAGAGGTCTCAACCTGCAAGACGAGCAGATGGGCCTCCTCATTCAACGCGTTTCCGGGTCCTACAACAAACATTACTACTTCCCAGAACTGGCAGGCGTCGGCGTATCTCACAACACGTTTGTCTGGGACAAGTCGATGGACCCCAATGCCGGCATGCTGCGCCTAGTCCTGGGACTGGGAACGCGCGCTGTTGATCGTGTTGATGACGATTACCCCAGAATTGTTGCCCTTGACGCCCCAGAAAAGCGAGTACATAAGGGAATAGATGACACTAGAAAGTTTTCACAAAAAGCCATCGATCTTCTCGACATCGATGGAAACAGGCTGGAAACCATTTCCCTCTTAAAGCTTGCCGAGGAAGGGTTGGAAATACCCTGGGAACGATACGCTGTTCCAGACAAAGAGACGATGCAGTTACTCGACCGGCGAGGAAAGAGGCAACCTGTTTGGCTCGTCACCTTCGATCGTTTTTTTGCAGAAACATCATTTATCAATCTGATGCAAAAAATGCTCAAGACCTTGGAGTCAGCCTACAAATATCCAGTCGACGTAGAGTTTACGATCAACTTTACCTCGGACAGGACTCCTAAAATCAATGTCGTACAGTGCCGTCCCCTGCAAACCAAGGGGGCAAAAACTGAAGTAACAATTCCTGACACTGTTGAGGAAGAGAAGGTGTTTTTCAAAACAAGTGGCAAATTTATGGGAGGCAACATATCGCAGCCGATCAAATGGATTATTTTTGTCGACCCTCTCGAATATACAAGCCTCTCGCTGAGTGATAAACACGAAGTGGCACGCTTGATTGGCCGACTCAACAAGAGGGTTGCTGACAAGCAGAACAGCCCCGCCATGCTGCTTGGCCCCGGAAGGTGGGGAACATCAACCCCTTCCATGGGCGTCCCCATTAATTTTTCCGAAATCAACAACTTTTCCGTCTTGGCAGAGGTTGCGTTCTCAAGTGGAAATCTGATGCCTGAACTCTCTTTCGGATCGCATTTTTTCCAGGACCTGGTTGAAACGGATATCTTCTACCTCGCCTTGTATCCAGAAAATAAGGATTGTTTTTTTAATACAGATTGGCTCCTGAACCAGCAGAATTCGCTTGAAGGCTTAGCGCCGACAAGTGCCCGATTTAAAAAAGTCGTCAAGGTCATAAAGAGACCAGAAAAGGATTTGCTTGTTATGGCAGACGTTCTGTCACAACAACTG
This sequence comes from Desulfuromonas sp., assembly GCA_002868925.1. Taxonomy (GTDB): domain Bacteria; phylum Desulfobacterota; class Desulfuromonadia; order Desulfuromonadales; family UBA2294; genus BM707. The sequence goes on from PKTZ01000163.1 coordinate 28,657, forward strand.
ATCTGCTTTGAGGGCAAACAACCCTGAAAGCAATCACAAACCCATAAAATAGTTAAAGACAAAAGAAAGAGCTTTCATGTTAGCAATTGCCTGTATCAAACAGGTCCCGGACACCACCCAGGTGCAGATCGATCCGGAGACCAACACCCTGGTGCGCGAGGGGATCCCCTTCATCGTCAACCCCTACGACACTCACGCCCTGGAAGAATCGCTGCGCATGCATGACCAGTTTGGCATGCGCTCGATCGCCCTGTCGATGGGCCCACCGAACACCGAGGCGACCCTGCGCAAGGCGTGCGCCCTCGGCGTCGATGAGGCGATCCTCCTCTCCGACCGCTGCTTCGGCGGCGCCGACACCCTGGCGACCAGCAACGTCCTGGCGACGGCGATCGACCGCCTGGCGCAGGAGGAAGAGCTCGGTATCGTCTTCTGCGGCAAGCAGACGATCGACGGCGACACCGCCCAGGTCGGACCGGGCATCGCCTCCCGGCTCGGGCTGCAGCAGCTAACTCTGGTCGACAAGATCGAGCATCTCGACCTGGAAAAGAAGACCATCCGGGTCCGGCGCAAGCTCGAAGGCCGCCACGAGATCGTCGAGGCGCCGCTGCCGGTAATGATCACCACGGTGCGCGAACTGAACCGCCCCCGCTACCCGACCGTGCCGATGAGGCTCGCCGCCCGGGACGTTGAAGTCAGAACCTGGGACAACGCAACCCTGCAGATCGATCCGGAGACGGTCGGCCTCAAGGGGTCCCCGACCTGGGTCTGCAAGATCTTCTCGCCGGAGCGGGACCAGGGAGAGATCATCGGCGACGGGGTCAACGACCCGGACGGAACCGCCGACCTGCTGATCGACAAGCTGCTGAGCAAGGATCTGCTCGCCCTGTAAGCGGGCGATAAAAAGAGGAAGAGATAGATGACGGAGAAAAAAATAAAGAAACCGCGCGGCAAGGCGCGGCGCATCGAGGGGCGCTGTATCGCCTGCGGCGAACGTTGCTTCACCGCCTGCCCGGTCGATGCGATCAGGATGTCGGATGAGGGCGAACCAGAAATCGTGCTCGAGAGCTGCATCGGCTGTGTCAAGTGCCTAAAGGTCTGCCCGGCCGACGCCATTGAGATCTTCTATACCCCGGAGGAGGAAGAGCTTCTGCGCCAGTGGGAAGCGCAAAAAGGGGCCGACGAGGAGGAGATCGATGAGGAGGAAAAAGAGCGCCGTGAGATGCGTGCCCGCTATAAGGGGGTCTGGGTTTTCGTCGAGCAGTACGCCGGTGAGGCGGCCAAGGTCTCCTGGGAGTTGCTCGGCGCCGGTCGCGAGCTGGCGGAGTCTCTCGGAGTTGAGTTGTGCGCTGTCATTATTGGCGACAAGGTTGCCCACCTCTGCAGCGAAGCCTTTACCTACGGTGCCGACAAGGCCTACCTGCTCGAGGCCCCGGTCTACGCCAACTATCGGACCACACCGTTCAACGATGCCCTGGTCCACCTGATCGATAAATACCGCCCCGAGATCGTGCTGATGGGAGCCACCGGCCAAGGGCGCGACCTCGCCGGCGCGGTGGCGACGGTAGTCAAGACCGGCCTCACCGCCGACTGCACCGGGCTCGCCATCGACGCCAACGGCGACCTCGCCCAGACCCGTCCCGCTTTCGGCGGTAACATCATGGCGACCATCATGTGCGACCGCTTCCGGCCGCAGATGTCGACGGTACGACCGCACGTGATGAGCATGCCGGAAGCGCAACCGGGTCGGAGCGGCGAAGTTGTCCGCGACGACTTTACCCCGGCCGAGGAGGACATCCTGACCAAGGTTATCGAGGTTATCGACGACAAGGACGGCAAGGATAAGATCAATATCGCCGGCGCCGAGATCATTGTCTCGGGAGGACGCGGCATGCTGAACAAGGAGAACTTCGCCCTGCTGCAGGAGCTGGCCGACGAGCTCGGCGGCGTGGTCGGGGCTTCCCGCTCGGCAGTCGATGCCGGCTGGATGCCGCACGATCGCCAGGTCGGGCAGACCGGCAAGACCGTCCGCCCGAAAATCTACATCGCCTGCGGTATCAGCGGCGCGATCCAGCACAAGGTCGGGATGCAGGACTCGGACGTCATCATCGCCATCAACCGCGACCCGCGGGCCCCGATCTTCGAGGTTTCGACCTACGGCATCGTCGGCGACCTGTTCCAGGTGGTGCCGTCCCTGATCCGTCGGATCCGGGAACTGCGCATGGACAAAGAGCCGCAGCAGCGGGCCGCATCGTAAACATTTATTTTTAACGATTCAGGATAAACACCATGACTTCCAGCAAAATAATCATTCTGCTTTTATTCAGCGCTTCCGGACTCGCTTTCGTCTGGAGCCTCTATCGCCGGCTCAGCCTGGTCCAGCTCGGACAGGGTAAAGGTCGCTTCGACCGCTTCGGCGAGCGGTTCGGCAACATGCTGCTCTACGCCTTCGGCCAGAAAAAGGTGCTGGCCCGCCCTTACGGCGTCAACCACGCCATCTTCTTCTGGGCCTGCCTGTTCCTGGTCGCGGTCAACCTCGAGTTCGTCCTCGCCGGCATCTTCCCGGCCCTGCACCTGTCGCACCTGCCGGACGCCCTCTACGTACCGATCCGGCTCGGCTCCGACCTTTTCAGCTTCCTCACCCTCGGTGCGGTCGCGGCCGCCCTGGTGCGGAGAACCTTCTTCCCGCTCTACCCGGAAGCGCGCAACATCGAAGGCTACTTCATCGTTATCATCATCGCCGTGCATATGCTCGCTTACTTCGGTATCAACGCCACCGAAATCGCTCAAGGTCAGGAACGGGCCAGCGCCTGGATGCCGATCTCGCTGTTCGCTTCCGGCTTTATCAAGGGCGCATCGCCGGCCGAACTGGCCTCGCTGCACAGCCTGTTCTGGTGGGTCCATGCCGTCGCCCTGCTGGTGATCTTCAACTACCTTATCCCGTTCAGCAAGCATCTGCATGTCATCACCGCCATCGGCAACTGCTTTTTCCGCGACCTCGACAAACCGAACACCCAGCCCCGCGAAACCTTCGAGATCGGGGCTGACTTCGGGGCCGACTCGGTCGCCAAGCTCTCGTGGAAAGATCTCTTCGATTCCTTCGCCTGCACCGAATGCGGTCGTTGCGAAGAGGCCTGCCCGGCCCACCATACCGGTAAAAAGCTCTCGCCGCGCCAGCTGATCCACGACATCAAGCAGAACCTGCTCGCCAACCGGGAGGCGATCAAAAACGGCCAGGAACCGCCGCTGCCGCTGATCGGCGAAAATGGTGAAGGGAGCTGTTCGGAAGAGTCGATCTGGGACTGCACCACCTGCGGTGCCTGCCTGCAGGCCTGCCCGGTCTTCATCGAGCATCCGCTCAAGACGGTCAAACTGCGTCGCCACCTGGTGCAGGAGAAGTCGAGCTTCCCGGAAGAACTGCTTAACCTATTCGAGAACAGCGAGCAGCGCTTCAACCCCTGGGGAATTCCGCCCTCCGACCGCGGCAAGTGGTGCCAGCCCTTCGGCGACCGCACCTTCGATGCCGAGCAGAACGAGTACCTCTTCTTCGTCGGCTGCGCCGGCGCCTTCGACAACCGGAGCAAGCACGTCACCGCCGCCGTCGCCATGATCATGGAGGCCGCCGGTGTCACCTGGGGCATCCTCGACAAAGATGAACTCTGCTGCGGCGACTCGCTGCGGCGGCTCGGCAACGAATACGTCTTCGATCAACTGGCCGCAAAAAACGTCGCCCTGTTCAAGGAGCGGGGGGTCAAGAAGATCGTCACCCAGTGCCCGCACTGCTTCACCACCCTGGCCAACGATTACCGGCAGTACGGTCTCGACATCGAGGTCATCCACCACAGTGAGCTGATCGAGAAGTTGCTCGCCGAGAACAAGCTCACGCTGCCCCAACAAAAGAAGCAGGGCAAGATGCTGTTCCACGACTCCTGCTACCTCGGCCGCCACAACGACAACTTCGACGCACCGCGTCAGGTACTCAAGCAGGCGACCGGCAGCAGCCTGCTAGAATTCGGACGCAACCGGGAGAACGGCTTCTGCTGCGGCGCCGGCGGCGGCCGCATGTGGATGGAAGAGTTGAGCGGGACCCGCATCAACCGCGAGCGGGTCCAGGAAGCGTTGCAGCAGAAACCGGAAACCATCTGTACCGCCTGCCCCTACTGCATGACCATGCTCGGCGACGGGCTCAAGGACGAAGGGGCCGGCGAGGTCAAGGTCAAGGATATCGCCGAGGTGGTCGCCGAGGCGCTGGAGGGTCAAGCCTGAATACAGGCTGTTTCATCCTTAAAACCTGACGGGGACGGAAATTATTCCGTCCCCGTTTTTGTACGATGACCCGATATACTTTTAGGTAGCACAGGACTTCGTATCAACTCCAGGTTGATCCCCTATCAGGCTCATTCAGCGACGGAAATTTCATAGAAGATCTCATCGGCGGCACTCAAGATATCGACCGGAGGGTTATAACCTATTTCTTTTGCCGTCTTCATGTTAATCGCAAACTTGGGCGGGTTACGAAATACCTGGGTTAACTGCCTTGGCTTCGCACCGTTAAATATTTTGGCGATGGTTGTCGCGTAAAAACGCCCGATACCGGAGAAATCTTTCACCGAGACACTCAACAGTGATCCATGTTTGACTTCATCGGACAAACCCTGCGAGAAAGTGGGGACTTTGTGCTTGTTGAGTGGGGCAAGAATATTCGGTAAATTTTTCAACGACACTCCAGGATGGCGAGCAATGAAAGCGGCATCGACTTTTGGTGCGAGAGTCGCATAGCATTGCGCAATATTTTCTTCTGCCTGCTCCTGGGAGAGGTCTTTAAAGTCTGCATAGCAGGGAATAAATTGAACGCCGAGCTTGGCGCACATCTTTTCAACATTGCCGATGGCGCCAATGGCTCTGCCTGCTTCGGTGTCTTCAAAAGCGACCCCCAGTTTTTTAAACTTGAAAAAGTCATAAAAAAGGGTGACCTGCCGTTCATGTCGGGTCGGGTCGATTTTGGCGTGGATATGATCGTAGCCGGAGTCCTCAACACTTTTGATGATCTTCGCCTCGAGTGGGTCTGTCGTGGATGCCACCAGTGTTGGTGTGTGATGCTGATCGTTGGCCATGTCCTGTCCTGCCCAGGTGCCGAGAGCTAAAATCAGATCAAGGTCTTTCTGCGTGTTAAGACGATTAATGAGTGTCTCTTGCGTGCGAGGACGCTGTGATTTATCCCAGCGTGAATCATAATAAGCATCCGTGCGGAATTCCACAAAATCACTTTTAAGTTCGGATGCCATCCAGGACCATAATTTGTCGGTGTCTTTTTCATTTTCCTGAAGGGGGATCTCCTGCTTTTCAACCCAGCCCAAATCCATTAAAGCTTCAACGATGGCAACGAGGGAGGTCTGATATGACTTGTAAGCACCACCCTGAAGGTAGCCGATGCTCCACTTCTTACCGTTGTTGGTTCTGGGGGCAGTGGCGAAGTCGGCGGCGGGGCTTTGCTGCTCAATCGTTCTGAAAATTTCATCGGCGGCAACCAGAACTTCCACCGGGGGGGTATAGCCGATTCTGTTGGCGGTTTCGAGATTCAGTGCGAGTTTGGTTGGATCTTCATACAGCATTGGCAACTCGCCAGGTTTTGCACCGTTGAAAATCTGTCCAGCTGTTCGGGCGTGAAACTCGCCAACATCCTTGAACTTGCTCCGGGCAATACTCATCAGCGCTCCGAGTTTAACCATCCCTAGCCCCGGTTGCGAAAAGGTCGGGATCTTCTTCGCGAGAAGAGGCTTAATGATTTCGGGCATGTTTTCAGCATTGACCCCTGTTTGATTGGTAATGTAGAGAGCGTCTACCTTTTCTGCCAGCTCCTGGTGGCACTTGTTGACGCTGGCGTTTGCGGCGTTAATATCCGGTGTACTGTTAAGGGTAAAACATTCAACGACCTCAAAACCTCTCTCCCGGGAAACTTTTCGAATGGTCTCTATCGCCGCATAGGTTCTTCCCTCGGCGCTATCTTCGTATGCGACACCGAGCTTTCTAAACCCAGTAAGATCATGGAACAGACGAACCTGACGTTCATAGCGGCCGGGGTCGACCCGCGCATGGAGGTTGCTGAGGCCAGAATCTTCTGCGCTCACAACGATATTGGCCCTGATCGGATCGCTGGAAGAAAAAACCATGGTCGCTGTACGGTTCTGCTTATCCGCAAGATCCTGTCCGGCCCATGTCCCCATCGCAATCATGAAATCAATGTCCGAATTTGCGCCGAGTCGCTGCAGAATATTCTTTTTGGTCTTTGTTCTTTTTTTCTTGTCCCAGTTGTTCGAGTAGAAACCATCCTCAACAAAAACGAGGTAATCGCTTTTGCCATGGGTTACAAGCCATTGCCAGACCTCTTTTGCATTTGCCGGTTCAGTAAATGCCGGGAAGAATGGATCTTCAAGCCAATTCAGTTTGACCAGGCCATTGACGAAGGCAATCAGGTTTTGCGGGTAGTTCTGGAACGGTCCTCCCTCGAGGTAACCAATACGGATTTTTTGTTCCTGTTTTAGCTGGGGGGTCGCAGAGAATTCGGTTGCATTAACGCTCATGGCACTGGCGGAGATAATAAAGCAAAACAGTAGCGTTATTGCCCCGGTTTTAATGGTGTGAAAAAGCATGCGTCACTCCTTAAGCTATCCGTCCAGCAAAGAATTGCTTGCTGCTGAAACTGCAACGAAATTGACTTGATGGCACTTCTTGAATATAGAAATTCATAAGAATGTTACTATGGGGCCATTTGATGTTCAAGACCATTGCTTGCTATTTATCGAGATACTTCGGTACAATGATACGTTCAGATGATACGTGTCGAGACAGGTGACAGGCTGAGACCTGTATGCGTTAATCTGTAGATAGTAAATTTACGCACACGCTTAATGGGCGCCGGAAGCATCAACAAGAATGACTGCGCGCCTTGTTCAAGGGGATGGCAGTATTGCAAATAATGTGTGATGGTCTCCTTGGGGGAATCAAGCATTGCGGATGAGCAGTCTCAAAACGAAAGCTTTTCAAGGCCTGTTTGTCATTTTCTGTCTGAGTGCCGCGATGGTGCTCTATGTTGGCGTTCGTGAAGTCGGCCCGGCATTGGGCGAGGCTAAAGAACAATCCGTTGACAATATTTTTCGGCTGGTTGATCTGAATGTAATCGATACTTATAACTATTTACTTAATGAAAAAATTGCTGATATCGATCGCTATAAGCAGAGGCTTTACAGTGATGTCGAATTAGCCGTAATCACTTTTGATCAGCTTGACAGGTCCGGGGTTGACCGATCTGTGGCACAGGAGTCCGCCCTTAAGTGGATTCTTCAGACAAGAGAAAAGCTTAACACAGACTGGCGGATTATTAGTAAGTCTGGCCAGTATATCAGCCATCCCGACACGCAACGCATCGGGACTTCAGCCCTCAAGGTGAAGGATCTTTTCGGCCGGCCTGTGGTCGAAAAGGTTTCCTCCGATGATTTCAACCAAAAATCCGAATACATTGTCTTCAATGACCCGTTCAAAAGGGGCGGAAAGCAGCTCGGTATATTCTATTATTTTTCTACCTGGGACTGGGTCATTGCCCATATGGTTGATTTGGGTGATGTTGAATTTAACTACAATCAAAAACAGCAGGAAGTTCTGCAGGACCTCCAAAACAGCTTCAACCAGATAAACCTGCCCGGCAACGGCAGCGCCTTTATATTTAACAGTCAACTGCAAAGCCTCGTTGCCCCGAAAAAAAGTTTTTCAGATACCTATCTGCCGCAACTGGATAAAATCCAGAAGCAGATCATTGCGAATGTCAAAACCTCATCGGACGGCGAGGCCTCCCCGTCTTTTATACTGATTGAAAATGAGCTGCCGGGGAAGGACTCTTTGCAGGTCTATGCTTCTTATTCGGAGCTCTTTGACTTTTACACGGCTGTTGCAAGTCCCGAAGCAGCACTGATCAAACCTGTCTCCAACCTGCTGTGGCAGCAGGGGACAGTAGTGGCCTTGATTTTTTTAATCGGGTTCATGCTCGCCCTCATGTATCTCAATAAAATTACGACTCCGCTGCTACAGCTTGTTGCAACGATGCGCAAAGTCTCCGAGACAGGCAACTATTCTTTGCGAAGCGACCGGGACTCCAATGATGAAATTGGTCTGCTCGTTGATGGTTTTAACGAGATGCTCCAGCAAATTGAAGTGCGGGGACATGAACTCGAGGATCACAAGAAATTTCTTGAACAGACGGTTTCCGAAAGAACAGCAGAATTACATGAATCAGTAAAATCGCTTGAATTGGCCAAGCAAAGTGCGGATCTGGCGAATCAGTCCAAATCGACTTTCCTGGCCAACATGACGCATGAGTTGAGAACCCCCCTGGTCGGAATCATGGGCATGAATGAACTCATGATCGAAAGCCGACTTGACGATCACCAACGCTTCCTGGCCAAGACGATAGAGGGGTCTGCCCAGGACCTTCTTCAGTTGATCAACCAAATCCTCGATTTTTCCCGCATCGAAACGGATAACCTGCAGTTGCATCCTGAACCGGTCGACCTTCTTGAACTGGTTGAAAATGTGGTTTTCCTGATCGGGAAAATCGCCTACCAAAAAGGATTGGATGTCGTCCTTAACGTTGACTCAGATGCCTCCTGGCAAGTTATGGCCGATCCTCAAAGAATACGGCAAATTCTGCTGAATCTTATTAGTAATGCCATCAAATTTACAGAGCAAGGGTATGTCGGTATAGAATTGACCCGTTCCGAGAATGATCATTTCTGCTTCAAAATATCAGATACTGGTATCGGCCTGACTGCTCAAGAGCAAGAGATTGTATTTGAAGCCTTCTCACAAATTGATGAGACCAGTGCGCGGGTTTTTGATGGCACCGGTCTCGGCCTTTCGATCGTCAGGGAGCTGGTTGAGCTTATGTCAGGCCAGGTCCGTGTTGAAAGCCAACCCGGTGTCGGTTCTATTTTCGAGGTTGAGCTAACTTTCCCCCTCGTACAGGAGACATTCATCCAACTCCCCGAGTCGCTGCACGAAGAGTCGGCCCTTCTTTACGATCCTTGTCAGGCAACGCGTGATGCCTATCGAAAGCTTTTGTCCGACCTCGGGTTTTCCACAGTTCTTGTTTTTTCCGATACCGGCGATGCTTTACGAAAACTAGAATCAGCGGCGCAAGATAACAGCCCTTTCGAATTGGTGGTTTTGGCGAGTGGGGGCACCGGTTCTGAGCTTGACAAGTTGATCCGACATGCAGAAAAGGCCAGCCGGACTCTTGTCTGCCTGCAGAAGGGCCTTACCGGGTCGACGGGACAGAGTGGTGTCATCTTCGTTTATGGCCCCGCCCTCCGCCGGGACCTGATCAAGCATTATGTGCAGAATCAAGACGGGACAAACCAGGAAAGCCAACAGACGCTAGAACCTAACCCGGCGAGTCTTGAAAGAGTAACAGCCTCTCAAAACAGCCGTATCCTGATTGTTGATGACAAGGAGACGAACCGGATGCTGGTGCGCCTGATCCTTGATAAGTACGGCTGGGAATATGATGAAGCGGCTAACGCTGATGAAGTTTTTATTGCCATCGCCCACCAGGATTATAGTCTGATCCTCATTGACATCAACCTGCCCGGCACGGATGGTATGCAAATAACACAATCTCTTCGCGAACAGGGGCTGGATACACCGATCTATGCGATGACCGCACATGGCGAAGAGCATGTCTTTGAGCTTTGTGTGAAATCAGGTATGCAGGGCATTCTGCGCAAGCCTTTCCGTAAAAGAGAGCTTCTGGCGATTTTGGAAAATCACCAGAAGCACGCGCAAGAGAACGATCAAGAGGATCATTCTCAACCCCTGCGATGCCTCAATTAGGCACCAACAACAAAGCTTCTCGCATGCGCATAAACTGGATGCGATACCAAGCTGAATCCCTTTTTATCGATCACAACTTAATAAAAACCACACAACTCCTTGTAAACAGAGTATGAGCTTGCAATATCAGGAAATCGGTCTCTAACACGAACCAATCCCCGCCCCCAAACTCCTGCCGCGACACGAAAAGAGACGTGATTTCTCCCCCCTTCTGTGTTAAGTTTTGTGGCGATTTTCACCAAGGGAGAGTGCAATGTCCGAAACGATCTACGATGTTATTATAATCGGTGGCGGCCCGGCCGGGCTGACCGCCGGTCTTTACACTTCACGCGCCAAACTAAAGACCCTGCTGCTCGAACGGATGATCATGGGCGGCCAGGTCATGACCACGACCAAGGTCGAGAACTACCCCGGCTTCCCGGGCGGGATCGACGGCCCCGAGTTGATGATGAAGTTCCAGGAACACTGCCAGGAGTTCGGGCTCGAAGTGGTCACCGGTGAGGCGGAAGGTCTGGTCGACAACGGCGACTATAAGAGCCTGACCGTCGACGGCAAGGAGATCAAGACCCGGTCGGTGATCATCACCACCGGCGCCGAACCGAGCAAGCTCGGTATCGACGGCGAGGCGAGCCTGGTCGGTCGCGGCGTCTCCTACTGCGCCACCTGCGACGGCGCCTTCTTCCGCGATGTCGAGGTGGCGATCATCGGCGGCGGCGACACCGCGGCCGAGGAAGCCCTCTTCCTCACCCGCTTCGCGAGCAAGGTTTACCTGATCCACCGCCGCGACGAGCTGCGCGCCACCAAGATCCTGCAGGACCGGATCGCGTCGAACGAGAAGATCGAGGTTCTGTGGGACACGGTGGTCGAAAAAGCGAATGGCGACAACAGCGGACTGACCTCGGTCACCCTGAAGAATCTCAAGAGCGGCGAGAGCAGCGAACTGCCGCTGGCCGGCATGTTCATCGCCATCGGCGTCACCCCGAAGGCGCACTTTCTGGCAGAAATCCTGGAGCTCGACGCCGACGGTTACATCCTGACCGACGCCGAATGCCGAACCTCGATGCCGGGTGTCTTCGCCGCCGGTGACGTACGCAAGAAGATTCTCAAGCAGATCGCGACCGCGGTCGGTGACGGCGCCGTGGCGGCGATCATGGCAGAGAAATACCTCGACGGTTTCGTCGAATAACAAAAATAAAAAACGATTCTTTCCAGAGCGGCCCTTGCGGGCCGCTTTTTTTGTGCAATACTCATAACTATTCGAATTTATTACATTCTATACGCCATATATCTTGAATTCAGGAGGGGAAAATGCTGGCAAAAGTACTGTCCGGGGCACTGCTCGGGATCGACGCCTACCCGGTTGAGGTCGAAGTCGATATCGCCCAGGGGTTACCGCAATTCGCAACGGTCGGCCTGCCGGAAGGGGCGGTCAAGGAGAGCAAGGACCGGATCAAGTCGGCGATCAAAAATTCCGGCTACGAATTCCCGGCCCGCCGGATCACGATCAACCTGGCGCCGGCCGATATCCGCAAGGACGGCGCTGCTTTCGACCTGCCGATGGCGGTCGGCCTGCTGCAGGCGACCGGCACCCTCAAGCCGGAGCAGGAAAAACCCTACCTGCTGATGGGCGAACTCTCGCTCGACGGCCGGATCAAGCCGGTCCGCGGTGTCCTGCCGGTGGCGGTCGCCGCCCGTGACTGGGAGATCGCCGGCCTGATCGTGCCGCTGGAAAACGCCCGCGAAGGGGCGCTGGCCGGCGGCAAGCCGGTCTACGGCGCCGCCTCTCTCGGCGAAGTCGTCGACTTCATCGCCGGCAAAAACGTGATTGAGCCCTGCCGGGTCGAACCGGAAACCCTGTTCAACGACCTGCTGAGCAGTGCCGAGGATTTTGCCGAGGTTCGCGGCCAGGAGCACACCAAGCGGGCTCTGGAAATTGCTGCTGCCGGCTCACACAACCTGTTATCGCGTTTATACCTTCACCACTTGGCGCGGTGAGAACCTGGCTAAGCCGCTTGCCAAAGACCTGATCAACATGCTGAAGCAGAAAACCGAGGAGCAGGCCTATAAAATTTATTTTGTGCCGACCTCCGGCCTGCGCGCAGCCGGTTGGCAGTTTGCTGACAACGAGTTGGTCGGCGAACCGCAACGGGTCAGCAAAGAATAACTTTTTCAGAAAGATCCGTCCATTTATCGGGGATCCGTTTTCGGATCCCTTTTTTTATACCCTCCGCACCATCCAGTGAAATAGTTTTCACAAACTTTCCCGCTTTTATGACAGAACTTCTATTGTTGCCCGCCGCCTCTCTCATTAAAATGACCGTTCGAGAGGGAAGCAATGAACTATAAAATCAATACACTCTATGTAAGCGATGTCACAATCAACGCGACCACGAAGTGCGCCAAGGAACATGCCTGTCTCTCCGGCGGTGGTGTCGGCCTCTGTTCGGTCGAGTACTGCATCAACCAGGGGCTGACCTTCGTTGAATGTGTCGATGAAAAAGAGTGTCCCTACTGCACCCCTTTCGGCAGCAGCAATATCTGCCTCTGCCCGGTCCGCAACGAGCTCTTCAACAAGTACAAGATCTGATCAATCCCTGTTGCTGTAATTATTTACAATATAAAAAACCGGCCCTGTTAAGGCCGGTTTTTCGTTATTCGCAGCTGGGATTAAATCGGTTTTCAGGCTGCCTTCTCCGGGCAGACCATGCGGGTCACCGCCAACAGCTGATTGGGACAGAACGGCTTGGTGACCCAGCCGGAGGCTCCCGCCTTGCGGCCTTCGGTTTTTAAATCGATCTGGGTCTCCGAGGTCAGCATGATGATCGGGATAAAGCGGTAGCCGGGTGTCTTGCGCAGGGCCCGGATCAGCTCGAGACCGTTCATTTTCGGCATGTTGAGATCGGTTACGAGCAGGTCGATCTTGCATTCCTCGAGCATGCGCATCGCTTCTTGCCCGTTCGATGCTTCTACCACGATGTAACCGGCATCGGTTAGTGTTGATTTGAGAACCGTGCGAACCGTCGGCGAATCATCTACTGCCATCACTTTTTTCGACATCGTTCTCCTCCCCGCAAGTAAAGGCGCGTCCTCTTTTCCCCGTTTTTATTTCGCTTAACGCCCCTTTTTCAGCACATCATCAGATAGGATCAAACACAGGAGCAACTGGTCCCCCTTTGTAAACAGTTTATGTTCAACCCATATCAAGGGACAATAGAAGTCCTGTTGACTTTTACGCACCCCGATGTGAACCCGGGTTGTCAACTTCACAACCAACACAATTGACCTATTCTTTATCGACGGACCAAACAAAAAAAGACGGCCGGATGGCCGTCTCGAAGATAATTCTATTTTCCGTATTTCTATTTCAACTTTTTCAACCGCTCGCCCGCTTTTTGTGCCGCATCTGTCCCCGGGTAGAGCTTCACCACTTTTTGCAGCAGGACCTTGGTGGTCGCGGCATCACCGAGCGCGCTGAATGCCAACGCCTGCTTCAGCTGGGCCGCGGCCGCCTTGTTGTGCTCCGGATACTCCTGCATGATTTTCTGGAATTGTAAAATGGCATCCTCGTACCGTGCCTCGCCATAATAAGCTTCACCGATCCAGTAGAGGGCATTGACCTTGAGCTCATTCTCCGGGTAGGTTTTGACAAAAGTCTGCAACGCCTGACGGCCACGCTCGAACGACTCCTCTTTCTGAACCAGGGTCAGGGCGGCCTCGTACTCGGCTTTCGGATCGCCCTTTTGCGGCTCCGGCTCCGGTTCGGGTTGCGGCTTTGTGGCAACCGGCTGCGGCTTTGCTTCGAGCGCGGCAATCCGTTCATCGAAGTTATTAAGCTTTAGCTCCATTTCACTGCGCATCATGTTGAGCAGCTCGTGCAGCTGGTCCCGGGTGTGCTCGAGGTCATCGAAGCGACCCTGTAGTTTTTGAAACTCGACCCGCAGGGCATCGAGCTCAGCCTGTTGATCCGCCAACATCCTGGCCGTAGTCGCCTCGTCCTCCGTCGCCGGTGCAATGGTTGCCTGCTCGACCGCCTCCAGCCGGCGCTTCATCTCTTCGAGATCACGCTCGACCTTCGACGCCGCAGAAGCGGTCCCGACCACGAACAGCGCCAGGAGAACAAATAAGGGTAAGATATATTTGAATCGCATCATCGTTGTTCCGAAAACAGAAAAGGCCGCGCTAAACGCGGCCTTTTCCCTGATCAAGAAAAATATTATTTGGCAACAAATTCAGCCCGACGATTCTTGGCCCACGCCATTTCGGCATGACCGGGATCGAGCGGCTTCTCTTCGCCGTAAGAGATGGTCGACATCCGCGAGGAAGATACGCCGAGGGTCGTCATGTAGTTCATGGCCGCCTGCGCCCGACGCTCGCCGAGGGCGAGGTTGTACTCGTCCGAACCGCGCTCGTCGCAGTGCCCTTCGATGCGAACCTTGAGCCCCGGAATCGCCTTCATCACTTCCGCGTTCTGGGCCAGGGTCTTGCGTGTGGCTGAGGTCAGCACGTAAGAGTCAAAATCGAAATGAACCCGGGTCAGGTCGGATACCGTATAGGACCCTGCTCCCTCAACATCGGTCTCCTGCATACCGGAATCGGTCTGCTTCAGCGGCTCGGTCGCCGGCGCTTTCGTGGGCTGCGGCGTGGGTGCCGGCTTCTTGGCACAACCGATGGTCAAAAGGGAGGCCAGTGTAACAAGCAATACAAAACGCATGACATTCATTTTCTTCATTGTCCACTCCTCTATAAATTAACTTTGACGAAATTCACTCCTGCAAAGAAAAAAGCAGCATAGCAAAATGTAATTCTATTTTGATGAAGCACTAATTATACAGAACTCGTTTGAAAAAACAACCTCCTTTACCGGCGCGGCGACCAGGCCGGGTGCTGGCAGTTGCCGGAGGAGGAAATTTTCCGCACGCCGGTCCCATCAAGGCGCATCATGTAAATCCCCCGCTTCCCGTCGGCATCGGAAGAGTAGACGATAAACCGACCGTCCGGGCTCCAGCGCGGGTGCTCCTTGTTGCCGGAGCCGAAGGTCAGGCGCCGCTCCTCGCTACCGTCGGGGCGGATGGTGTAGATGTCGAACAGGCCGTTTTCGAGGCGGCTGAAGGCGATCAGGTCGAGGCGCGGGTTCCAGGCCGGGGTGGCGTTGTACTTGCCGTTGCGGGTAATCCGCCGCGCCGATTCATCGCCAATTTCGGCGATGAAAATATGCGGGTTGCCCTGACGGTCCGACATGAAGGCGAACCGGTCGCCGTCGGGACTGAAGGTCGGGTTGATATCGATTCCCCAGGAACTGGTCAGGCGGTTGATCATCCGGCCACCCGCTTCGATCATGTAGATCTCGGTATTGCCACTTTGTGACAGGGTCAGGGCGATTTCTTCCTCGCCGGGCCGGAAACGGGCGGTCACGTTGAGCCCCTTGCGCGACGAGATCCGTTTTTCGACCCCGCTCGCCAACTGCTTGCGGTAAAGGTCGGGGTTCCCCTCCTTGAACGAGGTGAAGACGATCTCGCTGCCATCGGAGGAGAAATCGGGGTTGAGGGCAATACTGCGGTGGTCGGTCAGACGCAGGTCGTTGTGACCGTCGCTGTCGGTAATGTAGATTTCCTTGTTGCCGGTGCGATCAGAGACATAGGCGATGCTGCTGTTGAATGGTCCCTCGAACCCGGTCAGCGCCTCCAGAACCTGGTCGGCGAAGGCGTGCCCCATCCGTCGCAGGTCGGTAAGGCGACCGACGTAGCGCCGACCGGCGCTGAGCCGGTTGCGGTTGACATCGAACAGGCGCGCTTCGACCACCAGCTCTTCACCCCGGATCGAATAGGCGCCCTTGATCAACACCTCGGCCCCGAGCAAACGCCACTGGTCGAAAGCGACATCGATACTGATCAGTCCGATCTTGTCGGCATCGGAGAGGAACGCCTCCGGGTCGACCATGTCGAAGAGACCGGAAAAATCGAGATCACCTTCCAGGACCTCGTGCAGTTCGGCGGCGATCTCCGGACGGACGTTTTCATCAAGCGGCAGGAATTCGGTCAGGGCGAGCGGAATCAACTGCTGGCCGGGCGAACTGATCTCGATCTGGGCCGCGGCCGGAACAGCGAGCCCGATCAGGATGGTAAGACTTATTGCGATTCGTTTAAGCATTGTTCTAGTTCAACAAATCCTTGAGGTTGAATTCGACATCGACCTCCCGGAACCGGACCGGCTCGGGAAGCGGCAACTGCCGACTCTTCAGTATAGCGCTCTTGACCGAATCGTCAAAAATGGCATCGCCCGATTTTTCGAGAAAGCGGAAATCGGTCAATCGCCCTTTTTTGTCATATTGTAACCGGACCAACGCTTTCAGGTCGAGGCGGGTCACCTGGTATTCGGAAAGGGCCCACTGCTGTTTCAGGTAAGCCTGCAGCCAGGCCATATCGCTCGGGCCGGCCTGGTCACCACTCCCCTCCGGCATGCCGATCGGCGCATCGGGGACCGCGTCTTCGCCTCGCGTCTCTTGGCTGGTCAGGGCTGCCAGCTTCTCTTTCAGCGCGTCGATCTCCTTGCGCTTCTCCTTCTTCTTCTGCATGGCGGCGATGCGCTCGGCAATCTCGCTGTCGCTCGGACCGGCCGGAACCTTTTCTTTGGGCGTAACCGGAACCGTTGCGCTCTTTTCGACCTTGGGCGACGACTTCTTGACCACCGGCGTCTTCGCTTTCGGCTTCTCCTTTTTCACAGGGGCCGCCGCCGGCCGACCCGCCTGCGGGCGCTCGACCGGAAGGTTGACCAGGTCGACATAGTAGACCGGGCGCTTTTCACCGGAGAGGTTCGGCCAGATCAGTCCGGAAAAGATCAGGAAGACCAACAGGTGTAACGTCAGGGAGGTTAAAAAGGCGCGGCCGAGCTTCGGTTCGATATCGGTCCGCGTGCCACGCCGTATAAAACGATTTCCGGTCATAGCAAAAAAGAAAAAACCTCTATCTACTTATCGGGGGGACGGGTCACCATGCCGACCCGCGAGATGCCGGCCTTCCGGATCGCCGCCATCACCTGCATGACTTCGCCGTAGGCGACCGCCGTGTCGGCTTCGAGCAGTACGCTCTTCTCTTTGCGCTCCTTCATCACCTGCTGGATCAGCGGGATCAGCTTGGCGCTGTTGTTGACCCGTGATTTGCCGATCGAGATCTGTCCGCGCTTGTTGACGGTCACCACCAGCGGTTCCTCCTTGCTGGCAATGCCGGGAGCCTCTTCGACTTCCGGCAGGTTGACGTCGAACCCCTGCTCCATCATCGGCGCGGTGACCATGAAGATGATCAGCAGCACCAGCATAACGTCGACAAACGGTGTGACGTTGATCTGCGAAAGGGTGCTCCGGCGCCCGTTATCGCGACGGCCGACTTCCATTACTTTCTCCGCCCCATATGTTCGATGATGTTGAGGAACTCCTGGGAGAAGTTGTCCATCTCGCCGCTCAACAGGTTGACCTTGTTGACGAAGTGGTTGTAGGCGACAACCGCCGGGATCGCTGCCACCAGGCCGATGGCGGTCGCTACCAGTGCTTCCGAGATGCCGGGCGCCACCACCGCCAGCGAGGCGGAGCCGGTCTGGCCGATGCTGCGGAACGAGTCCATGATTCCCCAGACCGTACCGAACAGACCGATGAACGGCGCGGTTGAACCGGTGGTCGCCAAAAAGGTGAGAAACTTCTCCAGCCGCTGCAGCTCCTGGGTCGTCGCCCGGCGCAGCGCGCGGGCGACGTTGTCGGCACCTCGCATGTCGATGCCGAAGGCTTCATCATCATCGGTCTGGCGCTGGCTGCGTGCCAGCTCGTGATACGCTTCGCGAAAGAGAACGGTCAACGGCGAGTGGGCGAACTCCTTGAGGTTCTGTTGCACGACGTCGAAGCGCTTCTTGCTCCAGAACATCTCGAGAAAGGCCTCGGAGTCCTTCTTCGCCCGGTTGATGGTTTTCATTTTAAGGAAAATGATGGCCCAGGAGACCACCGAGAAATATACCAGTACCAGTAATACGCCCTTGACGACCGGGCCGGCCCCCATGATCAGATCCAAAACGTCATCCTCCCGCGAAGTAGTTTAAGCTGCTGCGATTATCGACTATCGGCACCGGCAAGTCAACGGCTACGCCGTCGACCGGAGCAGGTGTGACAACTCGCGCCGGATATGGACGGCGGTCGCCGATTCCGGCGAGCGCTCGACCAATGCCAGCAGCGACGCTATATCGTCGAGATCGTGCCAGCGGTCGATCTCGGTGTAACACAGTCCATGCTCTCGCGCCAGCTGCCGGGTCCGCGGCAGAACCTCCGGCGTGCTCCAGGGGACAGCGCTGAAAACCTCCGGACAGGGACCGCTGGTCCCGACCAGAACATAACCGCCATCGGTCGCCGGAACGGTGACGACCTGGTTCTTTGCCAGCGCGGCAAAGGCCTTGTCGACCAGTTCGATCGGCAGGTCGGGACTGTCGCTGCCGATCAGGGCAGCCGCACCGCAACTATCGGCATGAAGCAGTGAAAGGGCGTTGGCCATCTTCTGACCGAGGTCGTCGCCATCCTGAGGGAACTGTTTAAAATCGGGGTAGTGTGTTCGAAAGAACTCGGCCGAACCGACAAAAAAGAGGATCGGCCTTGGCGAGCGATCGGCAAAACGGTGGAGGGTTTCGGCCAGCGCTACTCCGTAAAGGCGGGCCGCCTGTTCAGGTGAAAGGGGCGGGGTCAGGCGGGTCTTGACGAAACCGGCGATCGGCTCCTTGACAAAGATGCCGAGCCGAGCCGCGTCATTCCTATTCATTTTCGACAAACTCTCAATTACTCGGGGTTTTTCCACTGTTTGCACAGAGTTATCAACAGGTTGGGCGATCAGCGCTCGAGCATGGCGTAGGCGGAATGGTTGTGGATCGACTCGAAATTCTCACATTCAACACGAAACCAACTTATCTCATCGATTTTACTCAGTTTTTCGGTAACGGCCCGGACGATATCCTCGACGAACATCGGGTTGTCGTAGGCGAGCTCGGTGACCGCCTTCTCGTCCTCCCGCTTGAGCAGGGAGTAGACCGGCGAGCTGCCGCACTGTTCGATCCACATAATCAAATCTTCGATCCAGATAAAGCTCTCCATCCGGATATCGACCCGCACTTCGCTGCGCTGATTGTGGGCGCCGCGGCTGCTGATCTCGCGCGAGCAGGGACAGAGCGAGGTGACCGGGACCGAGACTCCGAGCACGAAATCGGTCTGGTCGTTTTCGTCGAGTTGACCGTGCAGGCGGCAGCTGTACTCCATCAGCCCCTTCGCCTTCGACACCGGAGCTTCCTTTTCAATGAAATAAGGAAACTCCATCTCGATATGGGCGCTGCTCGCCTCAAGCCGCCGTTTCATCTGTTCCAGGATCTCCCCCATGTTGCGGTCGATTTCACCGCGGTACTGGTTGAGGATCTCGACGAAGCGGCTCATGTGCGTCCCCTTGAAATGGTGCGGCAGGTCGACGTACATGTTGATCCGGGCGACGGTATGCTGCTTTTCCTGGCTGCGGTCCATGACCACGATCGGATAGTGGATATCCTTGACCCCGACCTTGTCGATCGGGATATTGCGGGTATCGGCTGATTGCTGCAGGTCGGGCATTTCGTTTTTCATGATCCCACCTCCACGGCATAGTCGACCGGGTCACTGCTGCCGACCTCGCGAAACCCCTTGAGCCGGAGTTGACAGGAGTCGCAACGGCCGCAGGCGAGCCCCTCCGGGGTCGGGTCGTAACAGGAATGGGTCAGGCCGTAATCGACGTCGAGCTCAAGACCACGCCGGATGATCTCCGCCTTGGTCAGGTCGATCAGCGGCGTGTGAATTTTCAGGCCACCCTGCTCGACCCCGGCCTTGGTCGCCAGGTTGGCCATCTTCTCGTAAGCGGCGATATACTCGGGCCGGCAATCGGGATAACCGGAGTAATCGAGGGCATTGACCCCGATGAAGATATCGGTGGCGCCGAGGACCTCGGCCCAGGCCAGCGCGTAGGAGAGGAAAATGGTATTGCGCGCCGGTACGTAGGTGACCGGGATCGCGTCGTCAATCGGCCTATCCTTCGGCACCTCGGTATCGGCGGTCAGGGCACTGCCGCCGAATTGGCGCAGGTCGATATCGACCACCCGGTGCTCGGCCGCGCCGACATGCGGCGCATACTCCTTTGCTTTTTCCAGCTCAAAGGAATGGCGCTGGCCGTAGGAGAAGCTGAGGGCGTAAGGGACGAACCCTTCGGCCTTGGCGATCGCCAGGCAGGTCGTCGAGTCGAGCCCGCCGCTATAGAGGACAACTGCTTTTTTCATAATCATCAGTAGACTTCAAAAAAGGGACCGGTTCCGAGCCGATGTACCTTCATCAGGTTGGTCGTCCCTGGATCGGAAACCGGGCTGCCCATGGTAATGACGACGACATCGCCCCGCTCCAGCTCGCCGACCGTGAGCACTGCCTTCTCGACCGAGCGGATCTGGGCTTCGGTGTCCCCCTCGATATCGACCCGGATCGAACGGACGCCGCGATAGAGTGCCATCCGGCGACGCACTGCCTGGGTCGGGGTCACCGCGTAGATCGGCAGGTTCGGCCGATACTTGGCGACCAGCGCCGCGGTACTGCCGGTCTGGGTAAAGGCGAGAATCGCCGCTGCTTCGACCACCTCGGCGGTCCGGCAGGCGGCCTGGCCGATCGCCTCCG
This sequence comes from Desulfuromonas sp., assembly GCA_002868925.1. Classification (GTDB taxonomy): domain Bacteria; phylum Desulfobacterota; class Desulfuromonadia; order Desulfuromonadales; family UBA2294; genus BM707. Next base: position 49,235 of record PKTZ01000163.1, read on the forward strand.
GCAGCTCGCGATAACCCTTTCCTTCCGAGATCGGGTGAAACTCCTTGGCCAGCAACTGCGGATCGCTCTCGACATCGGCCGCAACCCGGACCATCAACTTGACCGCTTCGACCGGGTACTTGCCGGAGGCGGTTTCGGCCGAAAGCATAATCGCATCGGTCCCGTCGAGAATAGCATTGGCGACGTCGGAGGTCTCGGCCCGGGTCGGACGCGGGTTGTTGACCATGCTCTCCAGCATCTGGGTCGCGGTAATGACCGGCTTGCCGGCGATGTTGCATTTGCGGATAATGTTCTTCTGAATCAGCGGCACTTTCTCCGGCAGGATCTCGACCCCGAGATCGCCGCGCGCCACCATGACCCCGTCGGTCGCGGCCAGGATGGCGTCGAAATTCTCCACCGCCTCCGGTTTTTCGATCTTGGCGATGACCCGGATATCGGCCTTCGACTCGTGCAGCCGTTTTTTCAGCTGGATCACCTCGTCGGCGGTCCGGACAAACGACAGCGCCAGGTAATCAACCCCTTCGCGCAGGCAGAATTCGAAATCCTCGATATCCTTTTCGGTCAACGCCGGCGCCGAGACCTTGACCCCCGGCAGGTTGATCCCCTTGCGGTCCTTCAGGGTGCCGCCGACGATCACCTCGCAGCGTACATCGCCGTTGTCAACGGCGAGAACCATCAGTTCCATCAGTCCGTCATCGAGCAGGATCCGATCTCCCGCCTCGACATCGTCCGGCAGCTGCCGGTAGGTCGTCGGGATCAGTCGACCCTCCCCCTCAACCTCGCGGGTGGTAATGGTCACCTCTGCACCGGCGGTCAGCTCAAGGGCGCCACCCTTCATCAGGCCGGTCCGGATCTTCGGACCCTGCAGGTCGCCGAGGATGGCGACCGCCCGTTGACGCTTTTTCGACAGGCTCCGGATGCGACGGATGACCTCGGCCTTGTTGGCGTGGCTGCCGTGGGAGAAGTTGAGACGGAACACATCGGCGCCGGCCTCCATCAGGGCCGTAATTTGTTCTTCGCTCTCCGAGGCCGGCCCGACGGTGGCGACGATTTTGGTATGGCAGAACTGTTTCATGTGAATCCTTCTGAATTAAAACCGTGGTGCCGGCAGCGGCCTCTTTGATTAAGGCCGGAAAGTATCTTTTGCCGTCCACGCTGCAGGCGTCCCAACTATAGCACAGGGTGTTTGCAGGACAAGTAAAATCATTGCCTGAACCGCCGCCTTTATGCTATTTTGCGGCGTTATGGAGAAACGAAAACTATCTTTCAAAAACTGGTCGAAAGAGAACTGGACCAAAGAGCGGATCATCCGCATTCTTCTGCTGGCGACGACCGTCTGTGTCGTTTCCGGCTTCCTTCTCTTTGCTTCAGCCTACCTCTACATCGCCGGCGACCTGCCGCGGGTCAACACCCTGGCCGACTATCGTCCGCCGATCATTACCCGGGTTCTGAGCGACGAGGGTGAAGTCATCGCCGAGTTCGCCAAGGAACGGCGTATCGTCGTCCCTTACAAGCGGATTCCGCAAAAGCTGGTACAGGCTTTCGTCGCCGCCGAGGATTCGAACTTTTTCGAGCATTCCGGAATCGACTTCATTTCGATCCTGCGCGCCGCCTACAAGAACATCAAGGCGGGCGGCATCGTCCAGGGCGGCAGCACCATCACCCAGCAGGTTGCCAAGTCACTGCTGCTCACCCCGGAGAAGAAGTTCAAGCGCAAGTTCAAGGAGGCGATCCTCTCCTGGCGGATGGAGAAGGCGCTCTCCAAGGAGGATATTCTCTTCCTCTACCTGAACCAGATCTATCTCGGCCATCGCGCCTACGGGGTACAGGCGGCGGCCGAGAACTATTTCGACAAGGATATCGATGAGCTGACCCTGGCCGAGTGCACCATTATCGCCGGCCTGCCGCAGGCACCGAGCCGTTACTCCCCCTACAACCATTTCGACCGGGCCAGAGAGCGCCAGAAATACGTGCTCAAACGGATGGTTGCCGACGGATACATCTCGCAGAACGAGGCGGACGAGGCGCTGGCCGAGGAGCTGACCATCCGGCCTCGTCTGAACGCCCACATCGCCCAGGCCTACTACTTTACCGAGCAGGTCCGGCGTTATCTCGAGAACAACTACAGCCAGGAGGTTCTGGAGACGCAGGGGTTGACGGTCTACACCTCGATGAACCTCGGTATGCAGCACGCCGCCCAGGAGGCGGTCCGCAATAATCTCCGGGACCATGACAAACGCCAGGGCTTCCGTGGCCCGATCGGGGTTCTGACCGAAGAAGAAGCGGCTGAGTTTCTGGCTGAGCAGACCGAAAAGATGGAACGCAATCCGCTGGCTGCCGGTGATCTCGTCGAGGCGGTTCTGGTCGGTGGCGACGACAAGGAACTGCACCTGAAGGTCGGGGCGAATGCGGCGACCATCGATACCGAAACGGCAGAATGGGCGGGCCGTCTGACCTTGGTCGGCGCCGAGGTCGAACCGACCCACAACCCGGAAAGCAGGCGGCACAAGCTGCCGCTCGGATCGCTGCTCGAAACCCGGGTCGAAACCATCGGCGAGGACGGCTCGCTGGTTCTGACCCTTGAACAGAAACCGCTGGCCCAGGGAGCAATCGTCGCCCTCGACCCGCAGACCGGTCTGGTCAAGGCGATGGTCGGTGGCTACGACTTCTTCGAGAGCCAGTTCAACCGGGTGCTACAGGCACGACGCCTGCCGGGGTCGGCGATCAAGCCGCTGATCTATGCCGCCGCTCTCGACAAAGGCTACACCCCGGCGACGGTCATTCTCGACACCCCGCTGATCTACAAAGAGGTCTCGGAAGCCGGCCTCGAAACCTCATGGAAGCCGAAGAACTATTCCCAGAAGTTCTACGGGCCGACTCCGGTGCGTACCGCCCTGGCCAAGTCGCATAACGTCATCACCATCAAGATCCTCGAGGATATCGGAGTCCGCTACGCGACCAATTACGCCAGGAAACTCGGTATCACCTCGCCGCTCAACCAGGACCTCACCTTCGCCCTCGGTTCGACCGCGATCACCCCGCTCGAACTGGCGACCGCCTATACCGTCTTTGCCAACGGAGGCGTCCGTATCACCCCGTCCTACATCGCCAAGGTCGTCGACCGCGACGGCCGGGTCCTCGAATCGATCGACCCTTCCGATTTCACCGGCGGTATCCAGGAAGGCCAGCGCCTGATCAACCTGGGACAGGAACGGGTGATCTCACCGGAGACCGCCTACCTGGTCACCAACCTGCTCGAGAGCGTCGTCCGCCACGGCACCGGCTGGCGGGCCAAGGTCCTGCGCCGCCCGGCGGCCGGCAAGACCGGCACCACCAACGATCTCAAGGATGCCTGGTTCGCCGGCTACATCCCGCAGTTGGTCACCGTCTCCTGGGTCGGCTATGACCAGGAGCGGCCGCTCGGTCGCCACGAGACCGGATCGAAGGCGGCCGCCCCGGCCTGGGTCGATTTCATGCAAGAGGCGATCAAGGAGATCGAACCGGCCGAGTTCCCGGTTCCGGACCAGATGGAATTCTACCCGGTCGATCCGAAAACCGGTCTGCTCACCCCGGAGGACAACAGCGATGCGGTGGTCGAGGTCTTCGCCCCAGGCACCGCGCCGACCCGTTACTCCCTCGATGAGAGCAAACCGAAGGCCCGCGATTTCTTCCGACTCGATTTCGAAGAGAACTAGTTCAGCGTGATCGCTTGACCCCGTTGCGGGGACACGCTTCCAGGATCGGGCAGACGCTGCAGAGCGGTGTCGGTGCCTTGCAGATCGCCCGGCCGTGATGGATCAGGGTGTGGCTGGTCTGGGTCCAGCGCTCGGTCGGCAATAATTTCATCAGGTCCTGTTCGACCTTTTCCGGGTCGCTCTGCCGGCTCCAACCAAGACGGTAGGCGATCCGCTTGACGTGGGTGTCGACCACCATACCGGGAATTGAAAAGACGTTACCGAGCAGGACATTCGCCGTCTTCCGCCCGACCCCGGGCAGCGACACCAGCCCCGCCATATCGTCCGGAACCTCCCCGCGGAATCGTGCACAGATTTCCCGGGCCGCCCCGATCAGATTTTTCGCCTTGTTCCGGTAAAAGCCGGTACTTTTGATCAGCTCTTCGAGCTCGTCCGGATCGGCCTGCGCCAGATGCAAGGGTTCGGGGTACTTGCGGAACAGCCCGGGCGTTACCTGGTTGACCCGAACATCGGTACACTGGGCGGAGAGGATGGTGGCGACCAACAGTTGGTAAGGGTTGGCGTGCACCAGGGCGCACTCCGCTTCCGGGTAGAGCGCATCGAGACGATCGAGGGTGGCGAGTGCCTGTTTTCGGCCGCTACGAAATGCCATCGCCTTTATTTCCGCCCTGGTCGAACCGGTCTGTCCAGATCGCCGAAATCGACCTTCACAATCCGCAATCTCAATGGTTTATCAACTGATTCCACAGGTTTATCAACAGGCCTGCTGACGTTGCTTTAGAATATCGGAAAAACAGCGGTAATCCTCATCACTGAAAAGACAGACCCGGATGGTTTCGAGCGAAGATGGCCGCTTGAGGAAGGTTATCGCCTCGTCGATAATGATTTCGGCCGCACGCTGCAGCGGAAAGCCGAAGATACCGGTCGATATCGCCGGCAGGGAGATACTCTGCAACTGGTGCGAAGCGGCAATATCAAGACTGCCGCGCACTGCGCCGGCGAGTTTCGTCTCCTCGTCCCCCTCGCCCATCCGCGGCCCGACGGCGTGAATCACGTAGCGCGCCTTCAGCTCGCCGCCGCCGGTAATGGCCGCCGTCCCGACCGGCGTGCCACCGATCCGGTCACACTCCTCTTGAATCGACGGGCCGCCCTTGGCCCGGATCGCTCCGGCGACTCCGGCGCCGAGCTGGAGTCGGCTGTTGGCCGCGTTGACGATAGCGTCGGTCGCCTGCTCGGTAATGTCGCCCTGGACCAGTTCAAGCCGTCTGCCGTCGATGTCGACCACCATAGAACCTCCCACCAGGGTTAGCCGTGAACGATTTCCATCCGCCGGCCGGTCGGCAGCGGTTTCTTGTCGCGCAGGTAGATACGGGGATCGACCATCTGCAGGGTCAGGATCAACGGAAGGTGTAGCGCCGCGCTGCGGCAGCGCTGAGAACGGATGACCTTGCTGTCGAGAATCCGGAGTTCGCCCTGAACATAGGCGCGGTCGCGATTGAATAGAGGGAATTTGGCCGGATAGGTACCGCTCCAGAAGACCGGCCGCTTCGCTCCGGTTCCCTGCAGCATCAACCTGAGGGTCAGGTTGCCGGCCCCAAACCAGTTGTCGGCAAAATCGCCGAGCAGCAGCACCGGGCAGCTGATCTCACGGCTGCTCAGCAGGTCGGGACCGAGCAGGGTCTTGATCTGCTCCTTTCGGGCCCGGGCCCCGGAGCGTAGCCTGACGTTGAAGATATGAATTTTTTTGCCGTCCTTGTCGAGATCGGCCTTCTGGCAAATGCCGCCGTGGCCGAGATCGAACTCGCGGACACCGTTTAGCGGATAATAGGAAAGAAAGGCATTGGCCCCCTGGCGCCGGTGACCGTAGGCGTTCATACCGAGCTGTTCGGCGAGGAGATCGAGCTGCCCCGCCTGCGGCGAGGCATCGATATCCTGCAGGGCAACGATATCGACCGCCCGATCCTCAATGATGCTGGAGATACGATGCGGGTCGTAGATCCCGTCGCCACCGCGGCAGCCGTTGATGTTGTAGGTCATGATGCGGATGCTGATCATCCGCGCCTCCCGGTCCGCCGCTCGCCCATCGGGGCGACCGCATAGACCTGTCGGTTATTTATCGATCCTCTTGACCGAAACAATCTCGACCATGGTTGCCGGCAGGTTGGCGAACGGACCGACCCCCTTCTTGACCGGCGCGTTGGCGATCTTGTCAACTACCTCCATGCCCGATACGACCTTGCCGAAGACGGCATAGCCGTAACCGCGGGTCGACTTGTCTTTAAAGTCGAGGAAAGCGTTATCCTTGTGATTGATGAAGAACTGGCTGGTGGCGCTGTCGACAATCTGAGTCCGCGCCATGGCGATGGTGCCGCGCTTGTTCTTCAGGCCGTTGTCAGCCTCGTTCTTGACCGGCGGTGCCGTCGGCTTGCGCTTGAGGTCGGTATCGAAGCCTCCACCCTGGATCATGAAGTCCTTGATCACGCGGTGAAAGATAGTCCCGCTGTAGAAACCCTCATCGACATATTTGAGAAAATTGGCGACCGTTAGCGGTGCCTTCTTATCGTCCAGTTCGAGGGTAATGGTACCGGCGCTGGTTTCCATTTTCACCTGTACCGCGGCGAAAGCCGAGCCGGCAAACAGCAGGGTTGCCAAAAGAATGGTCAGAATCGTTGTACGCATCGTCTCTTCTCCTTTACTAAACTCCTTCCGGCTTGAGGTCGCGCTCCATCAGGTCGCTTACCGCCTGCCGGGGATCCTTGTTATTGTACAATATTTCGTACATCTGATCGATCAACGGTGCCTCGACGCCGAGCTTTTGGCAGAGCTGGTAGGCCGATAGGGTCGTCTTGACCCCCTCGGCGACCATGTGCATACCGTCGAGGATCTGCTTAAGGGTTTTACCCTGGCCGAGTTCGAAACCGACCGTCCGGTTGCGCGACAGGTCGCCGGTACAGGTCAGAACCAGGTCCCCCATCCCGGCCAGGCCGGAGAAGGTCAACGGCTCGGCCCCCATGGCAATGCCGATCCGGGTGATCTCGGCCAGCCCCCTCGTGATCAGCGCGGCCCGGGTGTTGTAACCGTAGCCGAGACCGTCCGACACTCCCGCCGCCAGCGCAATGACGTTCTTGAGCGCGCCGCCGAGCTCGACGCCGACGGCGTCGCTGTTGGTGTAGACCCGGAAATAGTCGGTACTGAAAAGCTGCTGAACCGTGTCGGCGACTGCAGCA
>PKTZ01000077.1:0-5511 GCA_002868925.1 Desulfuromonas sp.
AACTTTACAAAAAAGGCGATCGGACCTGATCCGGATCCGATCGCCCGATACATGAATTCAGTTTTTGAACCTTAGTAGTCTACTCCCACAGTTTTTTACTCTTTTTGTCGGGTAAGGTCAAGGGTGGGCCTTGTCCGTTAGAGCCGGACGGGTTCTGCTGTTGTGGTTGCCGGTTGAGAATGCCCTGGCCGGGCTACCCCTGGCCACTGTTCTGACGCGGTGTGACATAGGGGCGGCTCGGGGCCGGAGCCCGGTTGATTTCGCTCGGGATAGTGCGCTGTCGCTGGATGTTGCGTTCGTAGCCGCGCTCTCGGGCATCGAGATCGCGGTTCAGATCCTGGCGGCGGGTGGAGCCATCGGTCTGCTTGTCGATGCTGCGGTCAGGGCGCCAGTTGCCCTGGTCCCTCCGTTCCCAGCCTTCGTTGGAACGCCGATAAACATCTCCCCGCTTGTCGGTAAAGATGTCGTTGCGTTGCGGTTCCGGCCGGCTGCGATCGAGCTTCTGCTGCCCCCTGTTGTCGGATGGGCGGACGCCCTTGTCGCGGGAGATATCGCGCCCGGGTGGGACATTCTTCACTTTCGGTCGGTCCGTGGTGATCCGGTGAGTCTTCTCCTCCTGCCTCTGTTCGCGCCAATGCTGTTCCCAGGCCTCACGTTTGACCGGGCGGTAGATGTTGCCCGGACGCTTGATGATGGTCCGACGGTCGACGTTAATGGTGACGCTGCTGTAATAGTGGTGATGGTGGTGAACCGGTCCCCACCAACCGAAGCCGTAGCTGTACCAGAGGTTGCTGCTGTAACCGTAAAGGCCGATCCCGAACGACCAGCCGTAATAGCTGTCGTAGTTGACGTGGAACCCCCAGGTCAGGTGGCGCGGGTAGTAGTAGGTGCGGTACCAGGGGCGGTAGTAGTAGCCGGTACCGTAGACGACGGTGCCGGCATAGATGTAGGTGCCGAGGTAGCCTGGGGTGTAGCCGACGTAGACGATCTCGGGCGTGTAGCCGTAGATGTAGACGTAACGGACGTAGTAGATCGGGTTTTCCGGCGGCAGGGTGTAGATAACCGACGGAATCCAGGTCGCCACGCGCCACGGCCCGTAGGGGCTGATCGAGACGAACCAGACGGCGTCGTTGCAGGCGTAGTAGCTGCCGTCGACACGGAGTACGGCGTAAGGAGTGTTGACGGCGTAGGCCATCGGGGTTCCGGTCACCCGGACGAACTCGGGGGTGCCGTCGTAGATAACATCGAGGCTGCGGTCGCGCTCGATCTCGGCGGTTTGCGGGATCGAGGCGTCGAGGATCGCCTCCTCGGCCTGACGGGTGCCGGGGACGTGGCTCAGGACCGAGCCCTTGATCGATCCGGGGTCGATGTTGGCGAATCCGGCCGGCAGGCGATCGGCAGCGACGTACTGCCAGGTCCCTTGCATCGTCTTCGCCTTGAACCAGCGTCCGGAGAGGACGACGTAGTGCATCTGCGAGTCGATATCGAGAAAGACGTCACTGCCGCTGTTGGTCATGTAGAGCAGGCTGGTCCCTTCGAGCATGCTGTATTCCGGTTTGCCGTCGGTCACGATCAGCTCCGCCGGCTCGAGGCTGACCACGATCTCCGGCTGAGCGTCGAGGCTGCGCTGGATCTCGGGCGGGACCGGCGGGAAGTCTTCTCTGGAAGCAACTTCGAGCACCTCGGTCGGCGGCTGCGGGATATCGCGCCAGCCGCTGTCGATCCGGCCGCTGGCGAACCACTCGTCGCCGATTTTCAGGTAGAACTGCTTGAGCGAGGTGTCGAACAGGATGTACATCGGCGAGTTGATGACCCGCATGACTTCGCTGCCGTCGACCGGTTGCAGCTTCGGCTCGCCTTCGATCAGGACGAGCAGGGCCGGGTGGGTACGGATCAGGATGCGCGGCGGGTCGTTGTTGAGGTCTTCGACCTCGACCCGGCTGCTTTCATACTCGATCATGGCGATAACGGCATCGAGGGAGAGATCGAGATCCCAGCCCGGAGCCCGGTCGGTGATCAGCTGGTGCAGTCTATCGGCCTGGCCGGTGCCGGCATCGGGGAAGCGGCTACGCAGTACCCAGGTTTCGCGCAGGCGGATGATCCGCTCCTCGCGGTCGGTATCGGTCCTCGCCTTGAACCAGAAGGCGCCGAAGATCGGGGCACTGCCCGACTGCTCCACCGCGATCGCGGCCCGGGCGGTCAGCTCGTTGCTTTCGAACCGTTCGACCTGCGGCTGGTAGATGGTGATGGTCGCCCCTTCGTCGGAAAAGCTGCGTGGCCAGGAATCGGCGGCGCCAGCTTTGCTGACGGGGATAGCCAAAATCAGGCCGAGCAGTAGGGTAACGACGTATCGGTTCATCTTCTCCTCCATCGATAATGTTATTATTTGATTATAACAGGCAGCCGGTCGGCTGCACGGATCGGATTACGGGGTCGATACGGCGTTGAAACCAGTGAATTCTTGAATTTCGGCGATAAAACAGGCATAAAAGGTGGCGATGAAAAATACCGATAAAAACAGCCTGGTGGTCGGGGTCGATACCGGCGGCACCTTTACCGATTTTACCTGGTGCGACGGTGACGAATGGGGCGAGTACAAGCTGCTCTCGACCCCGTCCGACCCGGCCGAGGCGGTGCTGGCCGGCCTGCGTCACATCGCCGGCGAACGGGGGTTCGACCTGGTCCACGGTTCGACCGTCGCCACCAACGCCATCCTCGAGAAGAAGGGGGCGAAGACCGCGCTGGTCACCAACCGCCGCTTCGAGGACGTTCTCGAAATCGGCCGCCAGAACCGGCCGGAGCTCTATCGGCTGGCTGTGCGGCGGGAGCCACCGCTGATCCCGGCCGAACTCCGTTTCGGTATCCCGGGGCGCTTCAGCGCCGAAGGGGAGGAGCTCGAACCGTTCGATGAGGAGGCGATGCAGCAGGTGGCCGAGCGGCTGCGGGCGGCAAAGGTCGAATCGATCGCGGTCAGCCTGCTTTTCTCCTTTGCCCGGCCCGAGCATGAACTCAAGGTGCGCGAGCAACTGGCCGGACTCGATATCCCGGTTTCGCTGTCACATCAGACCCTCTCCGAATTTCGCGAGTACGAGCGCAGCTCGACCACGGTGATCAACGCCTACGTCACCCCGAAGATGGAAAACTACATCGGCCGCCTCGGCAAGGAGGTGGGGAACCGCCGCTTCCGCATCATGCAGTCGAACGGTGGCAGCATCTCGGCGGAAACGGCGATGCAGGAGTCGGTCCGGACCATCTTGTCCGGCCCGGCCGGCGGAGTGGTCGGGGCCTGGCAGGTCGGGAAACAGGCCGGGTTCGACAGGCTGATCACCTTCGATATGGGCGGCACCTCGACCGATGTTGCCCTGCTCGATGGTCGCCTGCCGCTGACCACCGAGTCGACCATCGCCGGTTACCCGGTCAAGGTGCCGATGCTCGATATTCACACCGTCGGTGCCGGTGGCGGCTCGATGGCGTCGATCGACTCCGGCGGTTCGCTCAAGGTCGGACCGGAGAGCGCCGGTGCCGACCCCGGCCCGATCTGCTACGGCGAGGGGGAGGCTGTCACCGTCACCGACGCCAACCTCTTCCTCGGACGGTTGGTGCCGGAGCATTTTCTCGGCGGCGCGATGCGCCTGCAGGATGAGCGGATTGCACCCTACGTCGAGCAGCTGGCCCGGCAGTTGGACATCACCCCGGTTGAACTGGCGCAGGGGGTGCTCGATATCGCCAATACGACGATGGAGCGGGCGATCAAGGTGATCTCGGTCGAAAAGGGGCATGACCCGCGCGAGTTCACCCTGTTCTCTTTCGGCGGCGCCGGTGGCATGCACGCCGCCGAGCTGGCCCGGCTGCTGCAGATCCCGACCGTGCTGCTGCCGGCCAATCCCGGTGTGCTGTCGGCCGGCGGTATGCTGATGGCCGACATCGTCAAGGATTATTCGCTGACCGTGATGTGCGACCAGGAAAGGACGCGGAGCGACGAGATCGAAACCGCCTTCGCGCCGCTGCTGGAGCAGGGGCACAAAGACCTGCTGCATGAGGGGGGCGAAGCGGAACGGATCCGGCTTGAGCGTTACCTCGATATGCGCTACCGCGGTCAGTCACATGAAATCATGGTCCCGTTGGCCGATGATCCGATCGCGGAGTTCCATCGCATGCACGAACGGCTCTACGGCTACGCCGACGTCGGCCGCGAGATCGAAACGGTCAATATCCGTCTGCGGGCGGTCGGCCAGCCGCAGCGACCGAGCCTGTACGAGTTGCCGGCCGGTGGCGAGACACCGGCCCCGGAGGCGTGCCTCGGCGAGCGGGATGTCTGCTTCGCCGGTCGGGAATACCGGGCCCCGGTTTATCGGCGGGACAAGCTCGGCAACGGCAACCGTTTTGCCGGTCCGGCGATCATCGTCGAGTACTCGTCCACCATTGTTGTTCCGCCCGCTGCAGAAGGGGAGGTCGACCGGTTCGGTAATATCGTCCTCAAGATCGGGGAGGTGGAATCATGAGCAAGGTCAACCCGATCCTGCTGCAGGTGTTCAAGAACCGGTTCGCTTCGATCGCCGAGGAGATGGGGGTGACCCTCAACCGAACCGCCTTCTCGCCCAATATCAAGGAGCGGCGCGATTTCTCCTGCGCCATCTTCGACCAGTCCGGTGACATGATCGCCCAGGCCGCGCATATCCCGGTCCACCTCGGTTCGATGCCGCTCTCGGTCAAGGCGGCGATCGCCGCGACCACATTCGAAGAGGGGGATATGGTGATGCTCAACGATCCGTTCGCAGGCGGCACGCATCTGCCCGATATTACCCTGGTCGCACCGGTCTTCGCCGGTGGTGACGAACCCGCCTACTATGTCGCCAACCGGGCGCACCACGCCGATGTCGGCGGTGCCACTCCCGGCTCGATGCCGTTGGCGACTTCGATTTTCCAGGAGGGGCTGGTTATTCCGCCGGTCAAGTTCGTCCGTGCCGGTAAGATCGACCAGACCCTGCGCGATTTCCTGCTGGCCAACGTCCGCACCCCGCACGAACGGGAAGGCGATTTCTCGGCCCAGGTGATGGCCAATATCACCGGCGTCCAGCGTTGCCGCGAACTGCTCGACAAGTACGGGCCACAGCAGGTCGATCTCTACGCCGCGGCGTTGATCGATTACGCCGAGCGGATGATGCGCTCGGCGATCGCCGCCATCCCGGACGGAACCTACCACTACGCCGACTGCCTCGACGATGACGGCTTCGGCCACGAGGCGATCTCGATCGACCTGAAACTGGAGGTTGCCGGTGACCGCGCCGTTCTCGATTTCGTTGACAGCAGCGCCCAGGTTCAGGGGGGCGTCAACGCCGTCTACGCCATCACCCTGTCTGCGGTCCTCTACGCCTTCCGCTGCCTGGTCGAAGAGGAGATCCCGACCAACGCCGGATGTCAGCGGCCGATCGAAGTGAAGACGCAAAAAGGGAGCGTGGTCGACGCCACTTTCCCTTCCTCAGTGGCGGCCGGCAACGTCGAGACCTCGCA
>PKTZ01000077.1:5543-5859 GCA_002868925.1 Desulfuromonas sp.
TACCCCGTACGCCTATTACGAGACCCTCGCCGGCGGCACCGGCGCGACGGCCGATGCGAACGGCGAAGCGGCGATCCACTCGCATATGACCAATACCCTGAATACGCCGATCGAGGCGTTGGAGTTCAGCTATCCCTTCCTGGTGACCGAGTACTCGATCCGCTGCAATTCCGGCGGGGACGGTGCGAACAAAGGAGGCGACGGGATGGTGCGGGAGATTGAACTGCGCGGCGATGCCGACGTCACCCTGCTTTCTGAGCGGAGACTGCAGGCGCCTTACGGTCTTGCCGGCGGCGAGCCGGGCCGGCGCGGAGAG
>PKTZ01000147.1 GCA_002868925.1 Desulfuromonas sp.
ATCGTCATGAACGGCACCATCCATATATTGGGCAAAAACACTATTTTCCCCCTCAGTTGTCGTTATCGACCAACTGCCAACTGAGTTGTATGTCTCCCAAGCACTCCAAGGCCCGGAGGAGCTATCATTGGAGAACCGCATGAAAGCGCAGCCGGAGTCAGAAGTAGACGGAGCACCATATTTAACGGAACCATCATCCGAGCAATAATTATTTAGACTTACTGATATTGTATTGGTCCACTCATCATCCGAATTGACCAGCAAAGGTGTGTTCGCAAATGGCGGATCATTTTCAACTACAGGATTCGTCTTCGGATCATTGTTGTATTCATCAAGGTTTACAAATCGGTCGAGGTCGATGTTCGCGTCCGGATCATAAACAATTGGCTCAACCCCTGAGAACGGAGCTGTCGAATATTGGGCCTCCCAAGCATCGTCCATCCCATCATCGTCAGTATCAGGATCGTACGGATCGGTTTCATTGTCATGCTCGCCAAGATTGTTCAATCCATCAGGATTTGGAATGTCAAGGTCCCCTAATGCATCAGCAGGGTTATCGACAGGATTGAAATGAGCACTATTAAAATAAACAGTGTAATAATTCCACTCCCAGCCATCACTCATTAAATCATTGTCAGTATCCCAATTAAGTGGACTGGTTGAGAGACCTTCAACAAAGATATCGATCGTGCTGTATTCTTCGTAGTTACTTAAACCATCAGAATCAAAATCATAATCACGGTCGGTTTGATCATTAGGATTCATACCGACAGAGCTGTTGTAAACAACAGGGCACTCCTGATCTTCCGCATACAACACTTCCCATCCATTCGGGATATCGTCAAGATCCTGATCGATATCGGCATCAGGCGTTCTAATCAACAAGGAAAAACGCTCTTCATCCGAGTCCGACATTCCATCGCCGTCGCTATCATCAACCGTCGGGTTGGTCGCCTGGGTTAACCAGAGTTCCCTGTTATCCAACACCGGATCAACCGGAGCAGGCCAGTAGCGGCCATCGCGCGAGAGCTCAAATTCTTCGAGGTTTGTTAAACAATCGGTGTCGTTGTTATCGGTCGCGTCGGTATTGTCACGCAGGTTCAGTCCATAATAATCCTCAAACCCGTCCCACATTCCGTCGCCATCGGAATCTGGATTGTTCGGTATACCGGCATTGTCTATCTGGTCTTCTTTAGAATCTTTAATGACATCAAAATAGGAGAATTCGGCATAGTTGGATAAACCATCGCGATCCGGATCCTCATATTTGTCAGCCGCGCTCAACGGATTCAGAATGGAATAACCATTGGTAGGGTGCTTGTGGAAATAGAAATACTCGAAATAATCCCACATGCCATCACCATCGGTGTCCTTGGTGTCTGGCTTTGTTTTTATATTCCACTCACCAATATTTGTAAGATTGTCACCATCGAGATCGTCATCTGCGTCATCTACGGTCGGGTCCAGTCCGTAATATTCTTCCCACGGGTCCGGCATGCCATCGCCATCTTCATCCGGCATATAGAGCGGGAATTCATTAAAAACGGTGATCGCGGCCTGCTCGGTGCCGGTCAGATCGGCATAAACCGGTTCTTCGGTGATAGCATCATAGATCGGATCACCATAGGTACCGATCTGCTGCAACCTAATCTGGTTATAAGCAGCGCCATTCCAATCAGAACCACTCTGCGCATCAGCAACGAAGTAGTAATACCCGCCCAGGTAAACATATTCACCACCGAACAGTGCCGGATGGTATGCAGTCCCAGGCCAATCGACATACGAAGGATCGGATGGATTAACACTATAGACCCGCAAAATACTGCTCGGAACTAAAATCTCGCCAGGAAAGGCAATATCATCAAGGAATGCCTGGTCGGGATATTTGGTGATATCGGAGTCCTTTTCATAGGTCCAGCGGAATGAATGCGGACCAACGCCAACAGAATACGACACCTGAACCCAGCCGGACGAACCGGTATTACGATTATAGGAGTCTGTCAATTCGCCATCGATATAGAAGTGAAGTTTGTCATTCGCATCGGCACCGATCTGATACCAGAATGAAATATCACTCCCGTTACATTCAACCAGCATCTCAACTGAAGATTTTTTTGAATCAGGAAGCAGGTATGGCCCATCAACATCCGATGGGCCGGGAGTCCCGGCAGCAAAATCTTCTATCGGGGCATCGAGAGATGTTGAGCTATCTACTGCCCATAGGTAATCACGCAGAATCCAGTTTTCATTGAAACCACCTTCGTGAATACCGTTAAATTCATTGATCTTTTCAAAACCTTCGACAATCGTCTTCTGGAACGGGTTATCGACGATGATCCGGATATCATCCAGCCATGAGGAATCGTCATACTCTGAAAAAAGTTCATCTTTGCAAAAACGCCATTTTAAAGTGTGCTGTCCAGCCTCCAGTGGAAGCTCATACTTATCCCAACCGTTGAACGGGCTTGTTGCCCACATGTCTGAGATAAATTCGACCTCTTCATACTGAGTACCGTTCCATACAGAGTAGACACTGCCGTCCAGCAAAAACTTGAGATCGTCAAAATAAAACTCTGAAGAGTTGAGCCACCAGAAACTGAGGGTTGCATCCGTCTCAAGCGTGACATCTCTTTTGATGCTTGAGCAGTACTCTTCTCCTTCAGGAGCATCCGGCAACGCGTCTGCCACTCTGATTGAATAAGTCCCACCATGTACCGGGTTCAAGATGTCATAAGTGCCGGGCCGGTAATTTCCATCAAAATCGACAAGCGGGGGAGAAGTTTGTAGCGAATCAGTATCACTGGCAACATGCCAGTAATAACTCGGATCTGGTGCCGACAGAGTCCAAAAACTCGTATCGATTCCAGACTCGAACCCTTCTTCAAAAATGCGTGCCATACGGAGACCGGTTTCTGCATCGAGCAGACTTTCGCTCGGATCTCCATCCAGAAGGCCATCAGAATCGGAATCGGGGTTTGTAGGTGCGGTGCCATAACGGTATTCGTCCGCATTGCTCAGGCCGTCATTGTCACAGTCATCACCACCGTCATCTGTTCCAACAATCAGAGTGCAGGTTGCGCCACCACCCCCAACAATAGGCTTCCCATTATAAAAAATTTCAAAGTCGTCATGCATGCCATCAAAATCATTATCCCCCGGCACACCTATTACTGAAAAGTAACTGATCGTCCCCTGAACAACTTTGGTATTGCGATATTCATCCCAGGCGTAGGCCTGAATAACATTGTCCCCGTCCTGAAGGTTATTAACAGTAACTTCCCAGCGATCGAGCCATCCTGACGGAGTGGGGTTCGGTACAGCGTACGGCCCCGATTCACCACCAACCCCATCGTTGTAGTAGTAGGATACGGCTCCGAATGTCGTTTCCGGGTCGGTGCTGACCGAAACTGACTGAATTTCAATTCCGGAAGTTATATCCCCAGAAACGGTTTGATTTATATTTTCAACGCCGACGGCCGGACTCTTGACGTTGATAGTGAGAATTGGCGGGCTTTTATCAAGGCGGATATTGTCATAGAGAGTCCCGGAAACATCATCCTGAGAATCTCTGCAGACAACGAAGAAATCGACATCCTGTTCAATGTTGCCAGGATAGTCATCTTCGCTGATCGAATAGTATATGGCGGAATTATACGTATAAGAGTTCCAGTTGCTCTCCTGGAAATTAACCTCGTCATCAGGATGGGCACAAGCATTACTGGAATCATCATGAGTCACGCAGTAGTGGGTCACTTCCCGTCCGAGGCTCTCCCGGCAATCGATAGTGAGTTCAACATCTCGTGAACCTGTAATCGCCGCGCCATCATTGATCAAAACGGAACCGTAGATTCCACCTGAAACCCTTGCAACGGCAAAGTCTACAGTCCCGCTCGACGAAGTTTGATAGCCGGACAAAAGAAATCGCCCTGCATTGTCACGGGCAAGCCCGAATCCAAGATCTTCCCCTGAATCAAAATCTATTTTTGTGATGGCATCATTATAATAACCAGGGTCGGGTGTATACGTTCCATCAATATCAAGCGTGCCATCATCGAGATAACGAGCGAATACGAAATCTTTAGTTGCTTGATTTGTAAAACCTACCGCAACGTATTTATTATCCTCGGGCTGGAAATCGACTGCGTAAAAGGCATCGTTATTCTTCTTTGATTGATAATCAGTATTGACGACGCCGGGTATATCCCCTGAAGTGAATGTGGAATTTATCGTTCCATCTGCATACAACCTCAACAATGCAAGATCATTACTGCCACTTGGAGAAGCAGAAAAATTATCATAAAGATACCCGGCAACAATGATTTCATCTTCATCATTAACAACGAGATCGTTAGCCTCCCCCTGCTTCATAAGAACGTAGATTCCATCCACAGATGCAGAAAACCCTGAATCAAGTGAGCCAGAAGAATCCAACCCAACAACAACAATTCTATTTTTACTTTTATTCGAATCAAATGAGTAACCAGCAACAACAATCCTGTTAGAATTCGCCGCGGAAAGAACGCCTATTGCATTTGCATAATCATCACTGCCGGATGTAATTGAAGATGATGTTGTCCCAATATCGATTATCGAAATGCCAGTTGAGTTGAAAGAGGGATCAAGCCCCCCGACTGAAGTCAACTTGGCTGCAAAAAAATCGTACGCGCTACCTCCCCCTTTAGTAGCCCCGGCAACAAAAATCGAACCCGTTGAATCAACGATTACACTATTGATTTGGTCGTGAGCAAGCGAACCGGAAAAATCAGAAATCAAATAACCCGTAGCGTTGAAAGTAGTGTCGAGAGAACCATCACTATTAAATCGAGCAATAAGAGAATCATCTTTTGACCCACCATTTGAATATCCAACAACGAGGATTTTATCGCCATCAAGCAGCATATCCGTCGCGTACTCATCACCGGCAAGGACAAGTGTTGCTACGCCGGCAGTACCAAAACCGGGGTCAAGGATGCCACTCTCGTCATAACGCTTTACGACTATATCCGAGTCACTACTTGCCGAGGAATGACCGGCGACAAGGATCATCCCATCATCCTGAATGACCAAAGCATTGCCATACTCGTCATAGGAACCGGATGCGGCGTCAAGTTTCCCATCAAAACTGAAGCTCGAATCCAATTCACCAACCCAGGCTTGCGCAGGAACAGTTGTAATCAGAACAAGGCATATTCCAATAAAGAAACGATACCAGCGATTACTCATTTGACTCTCCGTGTGCTTGTATGAAGAACTCTTATCTGCAGTCATAAATATCTCTTGAATAGGCTTTAAAAACGACAACATTTGCATTATCACGCAAAAAATGCGTCACGTTCACTTACAGACCAAAACCGTGCAATAATGCACTTCCCATATAACCTGCTGAATTAGCGACATAAAACCAACAAAACCGCTTAATTTTAGCTCTTTTATCGTTTTGTTCGTGAATAAAATTTGCAATTATCAGGCCACATACCACCTGAATACACAATCACGCATAATCAATAAGTTAGCCTGCATAATTATACTTAATTTAATACAACATTAAATTTTGACCCGATCATGTGTCACACTTTGGCACAATAGGGGGATATCATGAATTCAAAAAGCAATCGGGCGGCTCATTTGAGCCGCCCGATTGAATCCTATCGATATTTGTTAAACAGAGGTCAGTCCCGTTTTTTTCCGAATGGTAGCCTGTCGATAAATCCACGCGACTTCTTCTCCTCACTACCGTACCCACTACTGTAGTAACCATATTGACCGTAACCGTATTTGCCATAACGGTCGCGATAGTAACTATAGTATTCCATCCCCTTGCCGGTCTTGTCATTCAGTACCAGTCCGGCAACTTTAATCTGCAATGAATCGAGCAACTCCTTCATTCTTTGTGCAGCTTTAACCTGGACCCGGCCAGCTTCAAGGACCAGTAATGCCATATCAGCATATATTGAAAGCAGGGAAGCATCAGTAACAGCTAACAAAGGTGGCGCGTCGAGAATTACCGAATCATATTCATTTGTTAGATCATCTAGAATATCACCCATCCGAGATGATCCGATCAGTTCCGAAGGGTTCGGTGGAGTCATACCGGCACTGATAAAGTCGAGTTGATTGATCCCTGTACGGTGGATGGTTTTTTCTATCTCAACATCTCCGATTAACACTTCAGTCAGACCTGGAGAACGAGGTTGGGTGAAAATCTCATGCAGGGAGGGCCGCCGCAAATCACATCCAAGGAGCAGCACACGCGAGCCGGTTTTGGCCATTGTCTCGGCTAAGTTGGCTGAAACCGTCGTCTTCCCTTCTCCCGGAAAAGCACTGGTCACGAGCAGAACCTTCTTTTCGGTGTTGACTGAAGAAAAATGGAGTGCGGTACGCAGGGATCGAAACGCTTCTGCCGCAGGAGACCGCGGCTCAAGATGGGTAATCAAGGTCCTCTTTACTTTTTCTTCAGTCCCTTCCCCGTTCGCACTCGGCAGACTTATGTAAGGAATCACCGACAAAACAGGAACACCGAGTATTGCACGTGCTGACTCGGCATCCTTGACCGTATCATCCAGATATTCAAGAAAAAAGGCGACACCAATGCCGGCCATACAACCGACGATCAAAGCGAGCAACAAATTCTTCTTTTTATTCGGTTTAACGGGTTCATCCGGCACAATCGCAGGGTCTATGATGTTTATGCTACTGATCGTGGCAGCACGGGCAATACGTGCTTCTTCGTGTTTTTGCAACAGGAAGGTATAGATGTCGGCATTAACGGTGGCGAGACGGGTCAGGCGCGCTAACTGCTGCTCGGCTTCGGGCAGCTTTTTAAGTTCGACCTCCAACCCGGCAATATCATCATCGAGATCATCTATTCTCTTCAGAAAACCGTACTGCAGAGACTGGAAGGTGTCGAGCATCCGCTTTTGGGCCGCGACAATCTGGCTGGATAACAACTGCACCGAGGGATGCGCTTCAGTGAAGTCGGCCATCAACCCTCTCCGTTCGACCTCCAGCTTCGCCAATTCCTTGGCCAGTTCAGCCAGAACCGGATCATCGAGCAGCGACGACGGGGCATAAGCCTTGCCATCCCGGATCGCTTCCTGCAGAGCCTTGATCGCGAACTCCGCCTGCCGCGAATGGAGACGGATTGCCGTCTTCTCCTTGTCGGCGAGGGTCAATCGCTCGATCAACGCCTCCGCTTCACTGTCGAGGCGGACGATACCCGACTCCCGCTTGTAATCCTGCAGCGATTGTTCGGCATCGTCGAGCAACTTGCGGACATCATCGAGCTGCTGCTTGATAAATTCGACAGATTTACGCGCCTCTTCCGTTTTGAGCACGACATTCCGATCAAGGTAGACCGTGGCCAGGTTGTTGACGATTTCGCTGGCAAGAACCGGATCGGTATTCTGGTAGGTCAATCGGATGATATTGGTCCCTTTGCCGACCTCACTCGCCTGTACCGCTGCACGCAGGCTTCTTACAACACTGTTAAAAGATTGCAGGGTCAGAGTAAAACCGTCGCCCGGGTCTCCTTCAAGGGTCTCGATCAGCAATGACAGCGATTCTGTCTTCAAAAGCTTGCCGACCTGCCCTTCAACTCCGGATTCCCAATCCTCCCCCTTAACGGAATAAAACCCGGGCTGGGTTAAGGTAATCCGGTACTCGGGATCCTCGTCCTGACTGGAGAATTCAAGCAGGTTGAAATGCACCGAGTCATCAATATCGTCGACCGCCCAGTTGAGCCGTAAACGTCGGACAACTTCTTCGACGTTGGTCCTCGACTTGAGAATCTCAACCTCGGTCTCGATCGGATTGTCACGCGACAAGCCTAAATCACCGAGCAGATCCCCCCCCTTGACCTTCTCGTCCTGAACATGCAGGGTAGCGCTCGCCTCAAAAACCGGGCGGGAGATCAATGTATAGAGAACGACCAGAACGACGATTGTAAAAAATGTCGCCAGAGCATATTTTCGACGACGGAATAATACATTCAGGTAGTCCTGAAGGTGCACCTCTTCGGTGTGCGGCGGCCCCGGTTGTCTGTTTTGTTGATTCATTTCAATCTCATGTCCTGCATGGCAAAAGGCCTACCGTCCGGCGACCGGTTAATTGTTATCACTGAGGTATTCAATCTGAACAAAGGGGGCCAGCATGGCACTAACCAGCTGCAACGACGGCAGGATCTCCTCGATCGCCTCGTTCCAGTTTCCAACCTTGCTGCGTGGAACGTAAACGATATCCCCCTCTTTCAATACAAACGGCAATGCCCTGCCGCGTAAGGTCGCATCAAGATCGACGACCAGCAGTTCTCCCCGGACCGGGCTATGCGAACGGATGATGCGGATATAGCGACCATGACCGCGGATGTCGTCGATTTCGGCCGAAGCGAGCGCCTGTGGCAGGGTCAATTGGCCGTTCGGCATCGATACCGGGCCGGGCCGATCGACTGCACCGAAAACGAACACGTTAAGATTCTTGTCGTCCGGCACGTAGATGGTGTCACCCGATTGCAACCAGACATTCTGTGACGAACTGCCACCATTGAGCAGGGCGTAGAGGTCGACCGGCATCGTCTTGTCGCCCCGGACCAGACGGGCACTGCTCAGATTCGCCGTATCGAGCAGTCCACCTCCTTCGGAAATCCCCTGCAACAAAGTCAGCGGCCGCTCCATGTATACGGTTCCGCTGTTGCGGAACTGGCCGATCAGGTAGATCGGCTGGCTGTGGTATTCGGCGACCTCGACCACGACCCACGGCTCGTTGAGATAGAGCGAAAAGACGGTCCGCAGAGTCGCCTCAACTTCGGAGACGGTCTGGCCGGCGATATGGACACTGCCGACCAGCGGCAGGTGAATATTCCCTTCGCCGTCGATCCGGTTCCCCTGAATCTTCGACGAGGAGTTCATAACTGGGCTGCCCATCTCCGGTACGCCCTGAACATTGACGTACAAGACATCGCCGGACCCAACACGGTAATCATGCGCCGGCTTCTCATCCGCCACGATCGGTTCAACATTTATAACTTCGCTCGATATGACCGGAGTATCTTCGACCGAGAGCACGGTCCCGGCCGGAAGGTCGGTATATGAAGAGCAACCAACTAGATGAGATAAAAAAACAATGGCCGACAGCGCCATTTTAAGATCAAGTTTGATCATATAATGATCCCCCAAAGATGTCTAAAACCTTTAAAATATAACAGAAATCGACAAAATGCGCAATCAGTCAATATCGATCACAACAGCCCGGAATGATCCAATCGAACCTCGTTTAAAGCCTGGGTCAAAAATGACTGTAATCCACCCAAATCGTGACCATCACTTCCGTAACAGGAGTAGAGACCTGCCTCACGGAAACGTTTCTCCTGCTTCTTCACCAGGGAGCCATAGTAGCCACCGACGCTGCCGAGATTCCCCTGAAATTCACACCCCATCACCTGCAGTTCGGCGAGCAGAGTATCATTGATCGATTGTGTCGACTCAGCACTGCCCGACTGCGCCCAGCTTTTGACCCGATTGAACATCGATCCGCTATCCGAACCGGGCGGAGCCAGAAATGCATGCCGCTCCGGATGAGCGAATATAGGGGTATAGCCGTGACGAACTAGATAAAAAATATTTTCTCGCAAAAGTTGCGGATCGGCATGCGCCGGTGTTTCGACCAACACCCTCTTGGTTTCGCCGAGAGTGATCGGGTCGGGACCGAAATCATCGGCGAAGAACTCGTCGAGGCAATACTCCATCCCGGGCCATAGTTCAAGTTCTACCCTTTCACGCTTCAACGCCTCGGTTGCTTCGGCAACTGCGTTTCGCATCAACTCCGGGTCGGTGTCGTACATCCCACGCAGTCGATGCGGCGTGCAACAGACAGTCGTGTACCCCACCTCAGCAAGCAGAGCAGCCATCGCTAACGTTTCGTCGAGTGACGAAGCGCCATCGTCAATACCGGGGAGAAGATGACAATGCCAGTCGATCATTAAAATATAAATTCCGTTTAAATTTTGTATGAATCTGTTTTATTGGTTGCTTTGCGATTTAAACAAATTAAAACTAATTGAACCAATTTAAACAGGTTTAAACCAACCCTATTCATTCCGGATACGCGGATCAGCCAGAGCATAACTGATATCGGCGATCAGGTTGCCGAGCAGGGTCAATACCGCGACGAATACCAGGTTGCCCATAATCAGCGGATAATCCCGCATCATAACCCCGTCGTAGAAAAGTTTACCCATCCCGGGGATGGCAAAGATCGTCTCGAAAATGACACTGCCGCCGATCAACCCAGGCACCGACAGTCCAAGAATGGTAATGACCGGAAGCAGGGCGTTGCGTAAGGCGTGCTTGAGGATAACGGTCCGCTCGCTCAACCCCTTGGCGCGGGCGGTCAGGATAAAATCCTGGCGAATAACCTCCAGCATGTTCGAACGCATATAACGGGAGAAACCGGCCAGACCGCCGAAGGCCGACACAAAGACCGGCAACACCAGGTGGTGTGCCAGGTCAAGGACCTGCCGAGCCGAAGACATGTATTCGTAGCCGAAGGAACGCAGTCCGGAGATCGGGAACAGGCCGAGCCGGACACCGAGGTAGTCCATCAAAATCAGGGCAAGCCAGAACGACGGCATCGCGAACCCGAGAAATACAAATACGGTGGCTGACCGATCGAACAGGCTGTTTTGACGGATCGCTGAAACAATGCCAATCGGCACCGAAAATACAAGGATCGCCAGGATCGAGAACAGATTGATCGAAATCGTCACCGGCAACCGCTCGACGATCTTCTCGGTGACCGGACGGTGGTCGAGGGCGAATGATTCACCAAAATCGAGACGGGCGATCCGGGCAACCCAGTCGACATACTGAATGTGCAACGGGCGATCGAGGCCGTACTGGGCACGTAACTTCTCGCGCAACTCGAGACTCGCCTCGGGATTCAGATCGGTCTGCAGGTCGGTCGGTTCGCCCGGAGCCAGGTGGATAACGACGAAGGAGATCAGGGTGATCCCGATCAGGAGCGGGATCATCATCAGCAGCCGTTTACCGATGTAGGTCAGCACCATTCACTCCCGTCATCTGGTATATTTCTGCATCTCTTTCGGAACGTACCAGTCCCGGAAGTTATAGGTAATGCCGGCGGCCGCCGGTTCGATCCCTTGAAAGCGGCTGGCAACGACCGGTAACGCCTCAGCGACATACAGAAACGTATACGGCTGGTCTTCCGCCAGAATCTCCTGGAATCGACCGTAATAACGGCCCCTCTCTTCCTGATCGAAGGTACGACGTCCTTTCTCGAGCAGATCATCGACCTCCGGATTGTTGTAACCGATAAAATTGAGCTGACGCGGTCCGGTCTTGCTCGAATGCCAGATATTGTACTGATCCGGCTCGGGACCACTGCTCCAGCCGAGAATGGTCGCGTCGAAATTCCCGGGATTTATAAACTCCTTCAAAAAGGTCGCCCATTCGATCACCCGCAGCTTGACATCGATACCGACATCGCGGAAACGGCGTTGTATGATCTCACCCGACTTGACCCGCAGATCATTGCCCTGGTTGGTCACGATGGTAAATGCGAACGGCTTGCCGTCCTTATCGAGGATCCCGTCGCCGTCACTGTCCTCCCATCCTGCTTCAGCGAGCAGCTTCTTCGCCCGGGCCGGATCGTAGGAAAACTTTTCAACATTATCGTTATAGACCCAGGAGTCCGGCTTGTAAGGGCCGGTCGCCGCCTGGCCGAGACCGAGCAGAACACCGTCGATGATCTCCTGTTTGTCGATGGCGCAGGTCAGCGCCTGGCGAACCCTCTTGGCTTTGAAGAGGTCCCGCTTCAGGTTATAGCCGAGATAGGTATAGGCAAAAGCGATGTAGCGGTACCTGTTGAAGTTCTTTTTGAACGTCGGGGTATCGGTCTGGGTCGTGTACTGGATCGGGGTCAACCCCATCGAATCGAGGCCACCGGCCTGCAGTTCGAGGAACATGGTCGACTGATCGGGAATGATACGGTAAACCACGCGGTCGATATTCGGCCGGCCTTCGAAATAGTCGTCATTGGCGGTCAGGACCAACCGCTCTCCGGTACGCCACTCTTTGAAGCGATAGGGACCGGTTCCGACTGGACTTCGGGAAAGCTCGCTTTCGGTCAACACCTTCCCTTCGAGCAGATGTTTCGGATGGATGGCGAGCCCCCAGCTGCCGAGGGCTGGAGCATAGGGTTTCTCGTAGGTCACTTTAAAGGTATAGGGATCGGGCGCTTCCGCTTTTTTTACCTGGCGGTATGATTCGGCGTAAGCGGTCGGAGTTTCGGGATCGACGTACATCCGGTAGGTAAAGAGGACATCGGCCGAACTGAACGGGGCACCGTCATGCCACTTAACCCCTTTGCGCAGATGAAAGGTTATGGTCAGACCGTCTTCCGATATCTCCCACTCTTTTGCGAGTTCACCCTCCAGTTTCAAATCCTTGTCGTAGCGAACGAGACCACTGTAGACGAGGCCGTTGATATCGGACGAAGCGGAGTCGGAAGCGAGGACCGGCAACAGGTTGTTCGGTTCGCCGATCGAGGCCTCGATAAAGGTATCACCCTGAATCGGTCCGCGGCTGTCACCACGGCTCACATCCTCCTGCTGCTGTCGGTTCTCGCATCCGGCAAGAAACAGCAACAAAACGAAAAGAATGAAAGACCAAAACTGTTTATTCATAAATCGAAACCTCAACCTTCCTGCGGAATCGGAACAACCATGTAGGACGCTGGGGGATCGAGCCGGAACACCCCCTCTTTATGATCGATATTCAGCTCGATTTCGGACAACTCCATCTTGACGTCGATCGACTGGTCCGGGATAACCAGATCGATCTGCCGCGGGAAACCTTCTACATACTCACCGTAGGAAAGGCCGAGTTGCCTTCGGTTCGCGTAAAAAAAATCGACTCCCTGGATATCCCCTGATCGATTAAAGGAAAACACCTGTGAAAGCTGATCGGTGATCAGGGTCAGCCGGTTCCCCGCTTCGCTATAGTCAACCTCGGCCTCCTCCCAGGGGATCGGTTCGACCTTCTGCAGGAGGAAGGCAACGATGTCGGTCGTCCGCAGCGGCAACCGGGTGACCCGTTGCAAAAAACCATTACCGGCCGGGCCGACATAGGCGCGGCTCTCGCCCGGTAGCAGAATCGTCGTCCGGGCGCCGTCGGTCGTGGCCAGTAGCGCCGGCGCACCGAAGAGTCCCAGCACCTCGACCCGGAGCTTGTCCGGGTATTCGGCCAGAAGCGCCTGGGTGGTCGTTTTTTTATCCCCGTCCCGGGCCATGGTGATCCTGGTCAGACCGCGAAACGAGCGGAACATCCCGGCCGTCTGTTCGATCCGGGCGAGCATCTCGCTCCGGCTCATCTCCTTTGCAGGTGGCAACAGCTTCGTCGACGGGGCACAAGCCAACAACAGAAAAAGAATGGCAAAAACCGGAAAAAGGCCTGATACGCTCAGGAATTTTCTCCGGATCCCGGCATTGCTTTCAGCCCCTACCCGTCTCATTCGGTGTCACTCTTCAAGGCATCGATCTTCTGCAACAGCGTCTCGGTATCCGGCTCTTGCGCCGACATCGCCTTTTCGAAAGTCGCAAGCGCCTCCTGCTTGCGCCCGAGTGCAGTCAGGACGTCGCCAAGATGCTGAAGAACAACCGAATCATCGATCAACTCCTTCACTGCCCGCTGTAATTCAGCAAGTGCTTCATCGTATTTGCCGAGACGGTAAAGAACCCAGCCCAGGGTATCGCGAATATACGCCTCATCCCTGATCGCCAGTGCTTTATGGGCCATTTCCAAAGCCTGGTCGAGCTTGACATTCCTGACCGCATAGGAGTAGGCAAGATAATTCAAGGCGTTGACATGCTCCGGGTTCACCTGCAGCAGGGTTCGGGCAGCATTATCCGCCTCACCCTTCTCCCCCATTTTGTCGAGCAGTACCACCTTGCGAAAAAGCAGGTCGTTATCGTCCGGGAAAAGACCCAGGCCATCATCAACAATCGACAGCGCTTCTTGCGAACGGCCCTGATCGTTGTAAAGAAACGACAGGTAGTCGAAGATTCCGGGCCGCTCGACAAACAGATCCCGGTTTTGCTCGAGCAATGTGATCGCCTCGGCAGTGGAACCGGTATTATGAAGGATGTATCCCTGGTGGATCAGGGCATCGGCATAGACACTGCTGTCGGGAGTGATCAGGCGGAACGATTCGAGCGCATCCTGCCAATGTTCCGCCCCTTCTTCGGCAATCCCCCGGTAATAGATAGCCTGGGAATCGGCCGGGTCGAGTGCGACGAGCCGATCGAAGCAATTAATCGCCGCTCCCCAGTCCTTCAACTCGAGATAGAGCAGGCCCGATTTACGCAACGTCGTAGAATCATCGGGGTATCGGTCGAGAATGATCTGTAACTGCCGCAGGGCTTCATCGAAACGTTCGGCATCGATATAAAAACTGACCAGTTCATTTCTGACCGCAAGGGACGACTCGGTATTAAGAGCAAGGAGGCTTTGATAAGTCTGCTCCGCCAGCACGGGAAGGTCGGTCTGGCGATAGGCGCGGGCAAGGCTCAGCAGGGCAAAAGAATTCTCCGGCGAGTCTTCAAGAACCTCCTTGAGTTGAGCGATTGACTGGCCCATTTCGCCGGCATCACCGTAGAGAAGAGCGAGTTTCATCCTGATCCGCTCATTATCCGGCTCGATCGCCGCAGCCGATTCCATGTGCCTGATCGCCGCCTGCATATCCTGCTCCCGGGAGTAAATCTCCACCGCCATCAGATGGCCCTGCAGTAGATCCGGATCCCTGATCAGGGCATCTTCGACCGCCCGCAGAGCCTTCCGGTTCTGCCCGAGATGAAGATAGAGTTCGGCCAGGTTCAGCTTCAGAAAGACTGAATCGGGATCGGCTTTCAACGCCGCTTCGAGTGCTCCGACGGCAGCATCGATATCGCCGTCCATTCCAGCCAGGTGAGCCACCGAAAAGTGGTAAAGGGCAGACGAGAACGGATCCGCTCGGCGCGAATCGTACAGATCGTCATACACCAGCGGTAAATAAGCGTTCTCTGCCGGTTTTATCTTCCCCTGGCAGCCGATCAGGAACAACACTGTTATCAGAACAGGAGTTATGTAAAAACGAAAATTCATTCGATTCACCGAAAGCCGGGAGCCCCTTTCTTCCGAAGCACCCCTCACACGTTTCCCACTGTTTGAAACTAACATACGCGCAAGTTATGCGTCAACGTGATAACCTCCGTGATATAGCACCTTTACAGCTGATTTCAATGTGGTAACTTATAGATAAGGTCGAGCAGAGGCAAGACGACCACTGACGCACCAAATTCAATATAATATCATCCATTTCAACCCTGCGGGCAACCGGATAGTATGGCCAGAGAAATCAAAGATACTTTTCGTTTGAGAGAGAGCTGGATACTCTGCTTTATTCTCGGCATTGTTATGCTCAACTATCCATTTCTCCACATCTTCAACAAGGCGTCGACTTTTCTTGGTATTCCCATACTTATCCTCTACTTCTTCATCGGCTGGCCGATTTCAATTTTCATCATCTACCTTTTCGCACGGGTTCTCGATGCCTCGCCCGGATCTGAGAAAAATGAAAATTCTGAAAAGCGGGATGAGCCATGATATCGGTCACGTCGGTTGCCATCATAACGCTCATCTATTTCGGTTTTCTTTTCGCCGTCGCTTATTATGCTGACCGGAAACGGGAACAGGGTCGGAGTATTATTTCCAACTCCTACATCTATTCCCTCTCCCTTGCCGTCTACCTGTCGTCGTGGACGTTTTACGGTAGCGTCGGTCGTGCCGCCACCAGCGGCCTCGACTTTCTGCCGACCTATCTCGGGCCGACCCTGATCGCCTTCACCTGGTGGTTTTTGCTGCGCAAGATCATCATGGTCTGCAAAGAGCAGAACATCGTCGGCATCGCCGACTTCATCTCGAGCCGATACGGAAAATCCCAGGTACTCGGCAGTGTGGTCACAGTCTTTGCGGTGATCGGCATCATGCCCTACATTGCGCTTCAGTTAAAGGCGGTTGCTCATACCTTTGACCACCTCGCGACAAACCCGGAGGCGTTGACACACAGTATCGGTCGGATACTGCCCGGATTCCCGATGACCATCGACACCGGTTTCATCGTTGCCTTTATGCTCGGTATATTCGGCGTCCTGTTCGGAGCCCGCCACCTCGACGCCTCAGAGCGCCATGAAGGACTAGTCGCAGCTGTCGCCTTTGAGTCACTGGTTAAGCTCGTCGCCTTCGTAACGGTCGGAATTTTCGTCACCTACGGCCTTTTCGACGGGTTCACTGATATTTTCAACCAATTCAATGAACAGTTTCCGGACCGGGCTCACCTGCTCTACCTGGCACCGGAGAATATCCCCTACTCGCGCTGGTTCACCTTAACCTTCATCGCCATGATGGCGTTCATGTTCCTTCCACGCCAGTTCCACATCCTGGTTATCGAAAACTCCAATATAGAACATATTAAAAAGGCGATGTGGCGTTTTCCGGCCTACATGTTCCTGATCAACCTGTTCGTTATCCCGATCGCACTCGGCGGACTGATCCTGGCCAACGGCGACACCACCAACGCCGATTACTTCGTCATCGACCTGCCGCTCCAGACAGGGCACCCGGGTTTGGCGATGCTGGTCTTTATCGGTGGTTTTTCGGCCTCGGCCGGCATGGTCATGGTCTCCTCCGTCGCCCTGGCAACGATGATCCTCAATCATATCATCATGCCTATCATCCTTAGACTGGGGCTGGCGCAGAAAAACATCTATCACACCCTGATCAATATCAAGCGACTCGCTATCATGGGAGTCATCTTCCTCGGCTACGGCTACTACCGGATCATCGGCGAATCGTACGCGCTGGTCAACATCGGGCTGATTTCGTTCATTGCCGCAACCCAGTTCGCTCCGCCTCTGATAGGCGGTCTCTACTGGCGCCGGGCCACGCGACGCGGGGCGATCCTCGGCCTGACCCTCGGCTTCTTCACCTGGTTTTACACCCTGCTCATCCCCTCCTTCGTTCGTTCCGGTTGGCTCGAAAGCAATATTCTCGAAGAGGGACTTTTCGGTATCGCCGCCCTGCGTCCGCTCGAACTTTTCGGCATGTCCGGATTCGACATCTGGACCCACTCCCTGTTCTGGACCATGTTTTTCAATATCGGGTCTTTTTTGACCCTCTCCCTGCTGACCAAACCAAACCGACTTGAAAGGGAGCAGGCGGTCAAATTTATCGACAGCCCGGAAGCCCGCCCGATCTTCATAACGCGTGAGCGGATCGACAAGGCGCCGACCGTCGTCGAGTTTGTCGAGTTGATGGCGAAATTTATCGGTAACAAACAGGCGCACCTGGCGATCTCGGAGTACCTTGGCGACCGTGAAATCGACCACAAGGGGAGCGTCTCGGAATACGAACTTCCAAAATTAAAACGTTTCACCGAAAGGACCCTCGCCGGCTCGGTCGGGGCAGCCCCGGCCAAGATCATCATCGAGAATTACCTCGAAACTCGCGGCAGCACCATGGAAGAGGTCTTCGATATTTTCGGCACGGTCACCCTGAGCCGCACAGCCAGCCGCGAACAGTTGGGAGTCCTTTACGAGGCCGCCAGGATCGTTGCCAGCGGGAAGAACCTGGACAACATACTTGACAGCATCCTCTCTCTGCTCAGGGAACAGTTCAAATTCGACCTCTGCGTCATCCGGATCCTCGATCCCGACACCATGACTCTCTCCGTCAAAAGTCAGCAGGGGATGTCATCACTGCACCTCGGGAAATCGGAAAGAACCATCGACATGGAGACCTGTATCGGAGAGGCTTTTTTGACCAACAGGGAGGTTATCGTCAACGACACGGCGACCATGGACAAACCGATTTCAGCTGAAATCGCCAAACGTGAAGGGATCGTCGCCCTTGCCCACGCCCCGATCACCATTGAAGGGGAACCTATCGGTGTCCTCTCCGCTTTCTCACGCGCCTCGAAGGGGATCTTTACCAAGGAGTTTGTCGAGCTTCTTCACAACCTTGCCGGGCAGATCGGCGTCGCATGGCGGAATTCCGAGCAAACCCACAAACTGATCGAAGCGCGGGAGAACGAGCGCGAACTGATGATCGCCAAGAGGATCCAACTCAGCCTCCTCCCCTCCGCGTTCCCGGAGATCGAAGGATTCGATATTTCCGGGCTCTGCGTTCCGGCACGCCAGGTCGGCGGAGATTATTTCGACATCCTCGCGCAAAACGAAACCTCCCTCGATGCCGTTATCGCCGATGTTTCGGGGCATAATATCGGCGCGGCGCTGATCATGGCAGAAACCCGGACCCTGATCAGGGGAGGTCACGAAAAATTCGATTCACCAGCAGAATTGATGCACAGTCTCAATGAGTTCTTCTACGATGACCTGACGCGCACTGAACTCTTCATTTCGATGTTCTACCTGCGCATCGATCTCGAGACGAAAACCGTCCACTATGCCAACGCGGGGCACAACTTGCCGCTACTTTACCGGGACAATGAAGGTAAGATCGAAACCCTCGACGCCGACGGACTCATTCTCGGCGTCAAAAAGGGGATTTCTTTCGCGGAAGAAAAGACAACCCTGCATCCAAACGATATCCTTGTTCTTTACACAGACGGCATTACCGAAGCGGAAAGGTCCGACGGCGAGTTCTTCGGAGAGGAGAGGCTCAAGGATATTATTTTCGAAGCGAAAAGAATGAGCGCCCAGGAAATTATCGACCATGTCCTCGAGCAGGTCCGTATTTTCACCGGCAGTCACAATTTTAACGACGATATTTCGATGGTGGTGTTAAAATCGAACCGCCCTTAACAGCTATTTCAGCATGAACGAACGATGCGCATATGATATTCTAAACAGAATTGAGTTAGATAAACAGGAGGCAAAAATATGAACATCAATATTGAGGAAAAAGCAGCGACGGTCCTGATTGAGATCAAAGAGGAACGTCTCGACGCACACAACAGCAGCGAGCTGAAAACCCAGATTCTCGCCCTGTTCGATGAAGGGAAGAATAATCTCGTAATCGATCTGCAGGATGTCCGGTTCGTCGATTCCTCCGGACTCGGTTCACTGGTTTCAGGTTTTAAAAATGCCAGCGCCCGCAACGGCAACCTGAAGCTGTGCGGTCTACAGCCCCAGGTCAAGTCGATGTTCGACCTGACCCGCCTGCACAGGGTTTTCGAAATATTCCCCGGAGCCGAAGAAGCGCTCGCCAGCTTTTAGGGAACCGGCGGTCAAAGATGAGTTAACATCAACCGGCCAATTAAATGGACAATGTCGAAATTGACATAAAAGTACCAAACCAGACCCGCTATCTCAGCCTGATCGGCAAGATCGGCGAGGATGTGGCGCGCACCCTCAAGCGCTACCGGGGTGATCGGGAGGAGCTTGCCTACCAGATCAACCTGGTCCTGACCGAGGCGACCTCGAACGCCATCCTGCACGCCTCGGACGACGCCGCAGACCGGACGATCCATATCAACATTGCGGTTATCAACCGCAACCTGCACATCAGGGTATTTGACCAGGGACAGGGATTTGATCCCGAAGCATTACCAAACCAGGATTTTCAGGAGCCGGGAGAAAGCGGCAGGGGAGTCTATATAATACGGTCAATCATGGACAAGGTCAACTTCTCGCGGGTCGACGGCGGGCATGTCCTGGAAATGATCAAATTCCTCCATTAACAACCAATCCAACCAATTAAATCCTACCCCACTCCCAATACATATTGCATCAGGTGGTAGTGGTCTGAAAATCGTAGCGGTGTCTTGACCTGCGACTTGTAAGCGGCAAACCGGACTCCGGCGCTCTCGGACGCGGCATGATCGTAGCGTGAGTCGCCAACAAAGAGGACATCACCGAGCCCGAGCTCGAGCTGTTCAACGGCCAGCAACAACATGTCGGGATGCGGTTTCGGCTTCTTCACATCACGGCTTGTGACCACCGCCGAGAAAAAGTGGGTCAATTCAAAATGATCAAGTATCTCCGGCATGCTGCTCCCCCGGTTGGTTGCCACCGCCAACGGGACACGTTCAGCGAGTTGCTCGAGAACATCGTACAGCCCCGGCTCGGGGACCATGAACGGAATAAACTTGCGATAGTCGATCCGGGCGGCAAACTCGAGGGCATCGGTAATGCGATGTGCACCAAGCAGTGTCGTCAACACTTCGGGACTGGCGGCAGTATGGCAAAGGTCCGCTTTTTCCCTGTCATTTTCGGTGACCGGATCCTCACCGAAGAAGTTCAGAATGTCATTGTAATAGGCAAGATTCGCCTGGCGGCTTTCGAACATAACGCCGTCGCAGTCGAAGATCACCCCTTTAATCGGCATCATGGGTGGATCTCCGATACGTCCAGAATAGGCCGAGTAGACCGATCACGATCATCGGTGTCGACAGCAACTGGCCCATAGTAAAGTTGCCCCACAGAAAACCGAGATGTTCATCCGGTTGGCGGAATAATTCAACGACGGTGCGGGACAGTCCATATCCGGTCAGAAACAGGAAGATAACACCACCGCGCCATATACTTTTTTTATGTGCGAACCAGAGAAGCAAAAAAAGGACGATCCCTTCCAGCAAGGCCTCGTATAGCTGGCTTGGGTGGCGTGGCAACGGACCTGCACCGGGAAAGACAATCCCCCAGGGCACATCGGTCACCCGCCCCCAGAGTTCGCCGTTGATAAAGTTGCCGATGCGACCGAAACCGAGACCGATCGGGGCCGCCGCGGCAGCAAGGTCACCGAGTTCGAGAATCGATTTTTGGCGGCGATAACAGAACAGGACAACGGCACAACAAACACCGAGCAGGCCGCCGTGGAAGCTCATGCCGCCCTGCCAGACATAAAGTATCTCAAGCGGCGCCCGGCTGTAATATTTGAAATTATAAAAAAGGCAGTACCCGAAACGGCCGCCGAGAATAACTCCGAAAACGCCGTAAAAAATAAGATCGGAGACATCGTCACTACTCAACGCGAACTTGCGTAAACGCGCAAGATACTGCATGTAGAAAAAACTGCCGACGAAGCCGAGCAGGTACATCAGCCCATACCAACGGATGGCCAACGGCCCGACTTTGATAATAACCGGGTCTATTTGCGGTAAATCAAGCATCGAGCGGACCGAATATCTTTTCTAAAACAGTTTTCATATCCACGGGAAGATCGACCTCAAAAGAGAGTTGCTCGCGGGTGACCGGATGTCTAAAAGCGATCGCATGAGAATGTAGCATATGCCGCCCCACTTGAATATCCCCTATCATCACCCCGCCGCCGTACCGGGTATCACCGAGTAGAGGGTGTCCCGCTTCGGAGAAGTGCGCCCTTATCTGGTGTGAACGGCCGGTCTCGATTTCAACTTCAAGGTAGGAGACTTGATCGGTCGCCTCGATCAGTCGATAGTGGGTGATCGCCTCCTGGCCGCCCCTGGCAACCGATTTCATGGAGTTGGTCGCCCGGCGCCGCGCGAGTTGTGTATGGAAAGTACCGACAGGCTCCTCCATCCGTCCCTCGACCAGAACCCGGTAACGTTTGATGACATCACGTTGCGCAAAAATGCGGGTCATCTCCTTGTGCGCAGCCTGATGAATCGAGAAAACCATGAGGCCGGAGGTATCACGATCAAGACGCTGAACCATACCGATGCTCGGCCGCAGATCCTTGCGCAATGGATCCTTGAGATAATCAGTGACAGCGTCATACATCGTCCCCTTGTAGCGCGACGGCGTCGGTTGGCAATCGATCCCGGCCGGCTTGTTGACCACCAACAGATGTCTGTCCTGAAACACGACAGCATCCTCTGTCAACCGGTAAGGGGTAAGCGGCAGACCGTCGATATAAAAATCAACCCGATCACCTGCCCTGAGTGATAGCGAGCACTTTCTGGTCCGCCTGCCCTTGACATGGGCCGCACCAAGATCGACCAGTTTCCGGATCACACCGCGTGAAATCCCGTCACAACGGGCAGCGAGAAACTGATCAAGCCTGAGCTCAGTCTCTTCGGCCGCAACCTGCAGGCGATAGGTTTTCCGTTTCATCGGTTGCCGGTTTGACATTTGATCGATCTCGGTTAGATTAATAGTAACCCCATCCGGGATGTCATTGGGAACTGCTGTTTGACCAACAGCAATGAAAATGCCCTCAAAGGTAAGTTCGTGGTGAGCAAGCCCGTCAGCGAGCGGGAAGCCTGAAGCGACTTCCGGGGGCGATGCGTAACCGAATAAGGTTCAAACGCTTCCCCAACGGCATCCCGGAACCTGAAACACAAAAGCCCTGCTGAATGCAGGGCTTAATTGTTTTCAAGAACATTCCGGCCGGGATAAATCGCATTGAGGGCGATCAACCGGGCATCCGATATCAGCTGTCGACCCTGGCCCGCAGCTCTTTACCGGTTTTGA
This sequence comes from Desulfuromonas sp., assembly GCA_002868925.1. GTDB lineage: Bacteria > Desulfobacterota > Desulfuromonadia > Desulfuromonadales > UBA2294 > BM707. Next base: position 22,457 of record PKTZ01000147.1, read on the forward strand.
AAAACGGGGTCTTCTTCGATGGAATCTTGACGACTTCGCCGCTTTTGGGGTTACGAGCTTCCCGGGCGTCCCGTTCGCGGATACTGAAGGAGCCGAAGCCGCGAATTTCGACGCGATCGCCCCCGACCAGGGCATCGCCGATGCTGTCGAAAATCGTATTGACGATCAGTTCAGCTTCTTTCTTGTTCAGACCAGGATCGGCCGCAGAGAGTTGTTCTACCAGTTCACTCTTTGTCATGTCATTCACCTCCCGATTGTCCCATTCCAGATATACTGCAATCCACTTTGACTCTGTTCGCGCAGTCCCTTTTCAAAATGACTGAAAGCTTCCTGCATGAAATATTCTATAAAGTCCGGCTTCTCTTTCGGCGGATAAACAAGCCGGGGGTCACCATCGATCTCCGCCAGCGTGGCGGCCACCTCTACGGCATCCTGAAAATTGCCGAGTTCATCGACCAACCCGATCTGCTGTGCCTGACGGCCGGTAAAAATACGACCATCGGCAAATGAAAGGACCGCGTCGACCTCGAGTTCGCGCCCTTTGGCAATGGCATCGACAAATTGGCGATGAACGTCGTCGATCAACCCTTGCAGAATGGCCCGGTCTTCATCGGTCATCGGACGCACCGGAGAACCGATATCCTTGTGCTCGCCGCTTTTAACGACCGTGTTTTTCAAGCCGATCTTGTCGAGCAACTCCTGATAATTGGTAAAGCCCATTATCACGCCGATGCTGCCGGTAATGGTGCCGGGGTTGGCAACGATACGATCGGCCGGAACGGCGACGTAATAGCCCCCCGATGCGGCGACAGAACCCATCGAAACCACGACCGGCTTCACCTCGGTCAAGCGCTCGATCTCGACATAGATTTCCTGTGAGGGTCCAACCCCGCCGCCGGGCGAATCGACCCGCAGGACGACCGCTTCGATCGAATCATCCTTGCTGAAATCGACGATTTCACGAACCGTCTTGTCTGAGGAGACGATCGGACCGACGACCTGAATTACCCCGACCTTGTGGCCGATCGGCAAATGGGCCGAATTCCCGACGATGCCGGCAACGGCAACGATAATCACCACGAAGCCGACAAAAACAGCCCCAATGACAAGCAGAGCCATCAGAAATGGCCTTTTCTTCATAAACGGGACCTTGAAAAAAAGACCCCCCGCGTCAGAGACGTCGGGGGGCATGTTAATCGTACTATTTATTCAGACTCGGAGTCACTGCTCTTGCTCAGGGCTCCCTGAACCAGTGCACCGAGATTGGTCGTTGCACTTTCCTGGGCTCCCATGTAAGCGTCGACCTCGGCCTTTTCCTTCTGGCTGGCAATCTGCTTGATCGACAGGGCGATCTTGCGATCGACGGTATCGACATTCAGCACAACCGCCTCGAGCTCGTCACCAACCTTGGCAAAGTCCTTCGGCGTATCGACTTTCTCATTGCTGATTTCCGATACGTGGATCAGACCCTCGATCCCTTCTTCGATCTCGATGAAGATACCGAAATCGGTGACCGAAGTGACTTTCCCCTTGACGATGGTACCCGGAGCGTAGCGGGTCGGAATCGACTGCCACGGATCCTCGACCAGCTGCTTGATACCGAGGGAGAAACGCTCGTTATCACGATCGATATTCAGGACAACGGCCTTGACCGTATCGCCCTTCTTGTAGAGTTCGGACGGGTGCTTGACCCGCTTGATCCAGGAGAGGTCCGAGATGTGAACCAGTCCGTCGATTCCTTCATCGACTCCGACGAAGACACCGAAATCGGTGATATTCTTGACCTGGCCTTCAATAATGGTTCCGGCCGGGAACTTCTCACCGATCACATCCCACGGATTCGGCTCGACCTGCTTGAGACCGAGGGAAATCCGCCGATTCGGGATATCGAGCGCCAACACGACCGACTCAACTTCGTCGCCGATATTGAGGACCTTGTTCGGGTGCTTGACCCGCTTGGTCCAGCTCATTTCAGAGACATGGATCAGACCCTCGATGCCATCGCCGAGTTCGACGAATGCACCGTAATCGGTCAAGCTGACAACCTTGCCGTTCACCTTGGTGCCGACCGGGAAGTTATTCTCGACCTCAAGCCACGGATCGGTCGAAGTCTGCTTCAGACCGAGCGAGACGCGCTCTTTTTCCTTGTCGAACTTGAGGATCTTGACATTGATCGTGTCGCCGACGGAAAGGATATCGGAAGGATGATTCACCCGTCCCCACGACATGTCGGTGATGTGCAGCAGTCCGTCGATACCGCCGAGATCGATAAATGCACCGTAATCGGTCAGGTTCTTGACTACACCTTCGGCGATCTGTCCCTCTTCGATATTCTTCAGGGTCTCGCCGCGGAGCGACTCACGCTGTTCCTCGAGCAGTACACGACGGGAGAGGACGATATTGCCACGACGCTTGTTGAGCTTGATGATCTTGAACTGGAATGTCTCGTTGATCATCTTGTCAAGATTACGGACCGGGCGCAGATCGACCTGAGAGCCGGGGAGGAATGCGTTGACGCCGATATCGACGGTCAAACCACCCTTAATCCGGGAGACGATACGGCCATCGACGACCGCCCCTTCTTCCAGTTCGTTCCAGACTTTCTGGCGATCGGCTTTCTCCTTCGAAAGGGAGATCAGGCCGTTCTCGTTTTCGGTGCGTTCGATCAGAACATCGAATTGATCGCCAACTTTTATATCGGCAGCCCCTTCTTCACCGGCAAATTCGCGCAGCGGAATTACACCCTCAGACTTGCCGCCGACATCGACGACGGCATCATCATCATTGACCTGCACTATTGTACCGGTTACGACATTGCCGGGCTTCAGTTCCTTGATGCTGTTCTCGAAGAGCGCTTCAAAGCTCTCTTCCATTTCTTCTTCTTCGTTCGGGTTGACAGTTTCGTTGTTTTCTACCATTACTTAGAGTTACCCCCTGGAGATTTTTTACTCCGGTTTACGGAGCAGTGTGACTTTGTCACGAAGCAGGAAGATATCATAAAGGTTCCTAAAAAACAAACCTTTATTTGCCTACTTGCGAGACCTTTTCGTAGACTTCATCGATGATCCATTGCGGTGTTGAGGCACCGGCGGTAATGCCGACCCTGTCGACATCATGGAACCATTCGGGGTTAATCTCGGCAGCCGTCTCGACGTGGTGTGTCTCCGGCTGAATCTCCTTGCAGATCCTCGCCAGCCGTGACGTATTAGCGCTGTTGTAACCGCCGATAACCAGCATCAGATCGACCGACTCGGCGATGGAGCGGGCCTCGTTCTGGCGGACCGTGGTCGCATCGCAAATCGTATTGAAGACCCGCAGTTCACGGCACTTGCTGAGACAGGACTCGACAATCTGCGCAAAATTATCGTAGGACTGGGTGGTCTGGGCGACCACACCGACCTTCTTCATACGCGGCAACTTCTCGGCGTCTTCGAAACTGGCGACCGTGTAAACGTCGGTCTCGGTCCCGTAGGAGATAATCCCCTGCACTTCGGGATGTTCGGCCTCCCCGGCCAGGACCACGGAGTACCCTTCCCGGCTGAGCTGCTGCGCATAATCCTGGGCTTTCTTGACGAACGGGCAGGTCGCATCGACGATATCGAGATCCTTATCGAGGATCTGGTGCAGTTCATCGGCCGACACCCCGTGCGAACGGATGATCACAGCACCGGCCGGGATATCTTCGATATCACTGACGACATCGACTCCGTGCGCGGCGAGCTTTTCAACCATCTGCGGCGAATGGATAATCGGCCCGTGTGAGCAGATATGCTCGTACTTTTCAGCCGCTTCGAGCGCCATATTGGTCGCGCGCTTGACGCCGAAACAGAAACCGGCGCTCTGGGCAAGAAGAATCTCCATATATCACACCCTGTTTGTATTCCGGGAACGGACGACGTCGAGCATCCGTTCCAAGACCTGTTCGATCGACAGACCGGTGGTATCGATTTCAACGGCATCATCGGCCTTGACCAGGGGAGAATGGCTCCGCTCGGAATCGGCCCGGTCCCGCGCCTCGACCTCGCGGACCGTCTCCTGCAGATCGACCGTAACTCCCTTTTGCTGAAGTTCGAGAAAACGCCGCCGTCCTCGCTCTTCGGCCGAAGCAACCATGAACAGCTTGACCTCTGCCTGCGGGAAGACCACCGTCCCGATATCCCGTCCCTCGAGGACGACCCCGCCATTCTTACCCATCCGGCGCTGACGATCGACCATCGCTTCCCGGACCCGGGGAATTGCGGCGACGATCGGCGTGAGTCGACTCACCTCCGGCGTCCTGATTTGCTCAGAGACATCATCGCCGTTAAGCAGAACTTTTTCGCCATGCCCTGAACGGATAAAAGTAATGTCGAGCGTATCAAGCAGGGCGGAGACTTGCGCCACATCATCCGGCGAGACAGCTTGACGGTCCAGCGCCAGGGCGACCGTACGGTACATTGCGCCGGTATCGATATTGATATAACCGAGCCGTTCGGCCAGCATCTTGCTCAGGGTGCTCTTGCCGACCCCGGAAGGGCCGTCGATGGCAACAATCAGACTGTTTTGCATGATTAATTATATACCGGCGGCACTCTGCAGCAGCGGCCAGAACCCGGGAAAAGAGGTTTCGGTACAGGCGGTATCGGAAATTTCGACCTCACCGGAGGCAACCAGAGCGGCGACCGCCATGCTCATGGCGATGCGATGGTCACCGTGCGAGTTGACCCGGCCGCCGGAGAATTGTTCGCACCCCTCGACAACCATTCCGTCGTCGCGTGGTTCGACCGTAGCACCTAGACCCTGCAGAGTCTCGACCATCGCCGCGATCCGGTCGGTCTCCTTGACCCGCAACTCTTTGGCGTCACAAATCGTCGTTCTCCCTTCGGCGCAGGCGGCGGCGACACTGACAACCGGGAACTCATCGATCGCCCGCGGCACGACCGAGCCGCCGATTTCGATCCCCTTGAGACGGCTACTGCGCACCAGGATGTCGGCGACCGGCTCACCGGAGAGCTCACGCTGATCAAGCAGCTGCAGGTCCCCGCCCATCTCCAACAGGATATCGATAATGCCGCTCCGGGTCGGGTTGATCCCGACATTACGGATCAGCAGTTCGCTGTTAGGTACAATCAGGCCGGCGACCAGGAAGAAGGCGGCCGAGGAAATATCGCCCGGAACATGAATCTCCCGGGCCGTCAGGCGGGAACCGGGAGTTATCGTCACCCCGCCCACAAAGGTTTCAAGGGTCGCCCCGAAGCTGCGCAGCATCCGTTCGCTGTGATCGCGAGACAGGTGCGGCTCATAAACAGTGGTCGGGACATCTGCATACATGCCTGCAAGCAGCAGCGCCGACTTGATCTGGGCACTCGCAACCGGCGAGCTGTATTCGATGCCATGTAAACCGCCGCCCTGAATCGCCAGTGGTGCCAATTCGCCGCCGTTGCGGCCACTGATATTCGCACCCATTTCAGTCAGCGGGGCAACGACCCGCCGCATCGGTCGGCGGCGCAGGTATTGATCGCCGCTCAACACGGAAAAGAAATCCTGGCCGGACATCAGGCCAGTCATCAACCGCATGGTCGTTCCCGAGTTGCCACAATCGATAACATCGGACGGTTCCTTTAGCCCATGCAGCCCAACACCGGAGATCGCGAGTTCACCGTTACCACGATCGTCTATTTCGACCCCCATCGAACGGAAGGCCTTAAGCGTCGCGTAATTATCCTCCCCTTGCAAAAAGCCGCTGACCCGGGTCACCCCGTCGGCCAGGGAGCCGAACATGATCGAGCGGTGAGAAATAGACTTATCGCCCGGCACCGAAACTTCGCCGCGCAGGCCGGGGGATGCACTTATTGTTCTGGTTTCAGACATCTTTTAGTATCCAAGTTATAGAATCGCGTCGCGACTCTGTTTCGACTTGAGGAAAAAATCGTAAAGTTTCCGGCCGTCTCCGGAGCTGACATCCTCCTTCAACTCGGCAAAGACGGTTTCGAAATGGTTCATCATCTCGAGCAGGGCATCGCGATTGGCCAGGGCGATATCGCGCCACATGGTCGGATCGGACGAAGCGATCCGGGTAAAATCCTTGAAACCGCCCGCCGAATACTCGAGGATATTTTCATCGTAGCGATCGTATGAGCTGCCGGCAACAACCAGGGCGTATGCGACCATGTGCGGCAGGTGACTGATCGCTGCCAGGACACGATCGTGCTTCTCAACGTCCATGACCACCACTTCGCTGCCGGCCTTCTGCCAGAGGGACTTTACCAGAGAGACGGCATCGGCATCGGTCTTTTCCGTCGGGGTCAGGATACAGCGGCGATCCCGGTAGAGGGTTGCAAAGGCGGCTTCAGCCCCGCTGTGCTCGGTACCGGCGATCGGGTGCCCCGGCACGAAATGGACTGATTCGGGCAGGAGCGGCTCGATCGCATCGATCATCGCCTCTTTGACACTGCCGCCATCGGTCACGATTGCTCCCGGCTTCAGGTTGGCGGCAATCTGTTCGACCACATCGCCAGCCGACAAAACCGGCGTCGCCAGGAAAACCAGGTCGGCATCATCGACCCCTTCGGCCGGGTCGGTCGTGTAGCGATCGACGATACCGAGCTTCAGTGCCGTTTTTAGATTATCAACACCGCGACCGACACCGACCACCTCACCGACCACGCCTGCTTGTTTCAAGGCAAGGGCGAAAGAGCCGCCGATCAGGCCAACACCGATAACCGTCATTCTCGGGATCAAAAATTCAGACATACTCACTCTGCCCCCTTCTCCTTTTTCCGATTGGCAATCGGATAGGAACCGAGAATCTTGAGAAAGTGGCAGTGACCGCGCAGCTCCTCGATCGCCGCGGCGATATCCTCGTCATCCATATGCCCGACCAGATCAAGGAAGAAGATGTATTCCCAGGCCTTCTGTTTCATCGGCCGGCTTTCGATCTTGGAGAGGTTGATCTGACGCTTGCTGAACGGTTCGAGCATTCTGTAGAGGATACCGGGCTGGTCTTTGACGCTGAACATGATCGAGGTCTTGTCATGCCCGCTCTTGTCCGGCCGTTTCTTGCCGATGACCAGGAACCGGGTGAAATTGTACGGGTTATCCTCGATTTTCGCCTTGACGATCTTCAGGCCGTACTGCACGGCAGCCGCTTCGCTGGCGATCGCCGCCGTCGACTCGTCCTCGGCCGCCAGCTGGGCTGCAGCGGCGGTACTGGCGACATCGACCAGTGGAATATCGGCCATATTCTCTTCCAGCCAATGCCGGCATTGGGCGAGCGGCTGCGGATGGGAGACGATCTTGGTGATCTGGTCGATCTGACCGCTCTTCGACAGCAGGTTATGCGAGATCTCGAGCATGATTTCGGCGACGACCTGAAGGTCGGAACCGATAAACATGTCGAGGGTGTGGTTGACCACCCCCTCGGTCGAGTTCTCGACCGGTACCACGCCGTAGTGAGCACGTCCACGCTCGACTTCTTCAAAAACCGAAGGGATGCTCTTGAGCGGCACCAACTGCGCCGAGAAGCCGAACTGCTGCATTGCCGCCATATGGGTAAAAGTCGCCTGCGGCCCGAAGAAAGCAACCTTCATCTGCTGCTCGAGATTTAGCGAGGCCGAGATGATCTCGCGAAACACCCGCCGGATGCCGTCATTGGGGAATGGTCCAGGATTCTGCTCGGTCAGGCGCTGGTAAATTGCCTGCTCCCGGCTCGGCACGTAAAAGTCGCTGCTCGCCCCCTCCTTGAGGCGACCAACCTCGACCACGACCCCGGCCCGCTCGTTGAGCAGAGTGAGGATCTTGTCGTCGATCTCGTCAATCTTCTGGCGCAGCGGCGCAAGCTTCTTTTTTGCCATAAAAACATCAACCTTTCACAGACTGGAATGAATGCGGCAATTTATCGTAATTCCACTTAAAAATCAACGCGGAAGCTCAAGTAATCAGTTCCGAAAGTTGTACCGCGACCTCGCGCAAAGCATCATACCCATCCTCTCCCCGTTCAAGGCCGTCATGCCAGCGCTGCGGTAAGGCTTCGGCGCCGTGCATCGCTCCGACCACAGCTCCGCACATCGCGGCGATGGTGTCAGCATCGCCGCCGGCGCCAACTGATTCAATAATCGCCTGCTCCGGGTCATCGATATAGCGAAATGCCAGGTAGAGGGCGGTCGGTACTGAATCGATAGTCCGCACCCCGTTACCGAGTTGTACGACTGCGTCATCAACTTTCACCTTTTTCGACAGGAGATCGGCAGCCAACCCGACCCGGGCACGCATCTGATCATCGTGACAGAGAGAGGAATATTGCCGGAGACGTTCGACCGGGTCAAATGAACGGTAATCGGCCATCCGGCTCAGCCCGGCAACCGCAACCGCGACTAAAAATGCGCCGTCGACCGCTTCCGGATGGGTGTGGGTCGCACGGACCGCCTCGGCAACATCTCGGCGCAAATCGGAGATATCGTCAGGCTCGAACAACAAACCGACCGGCGCAATACGCATCGCCGCACCGTTGCCGAACGATCCTCCGGGAAAGAGCATAGTCGCTGTTTCTCGGTAATCGGCCCCGTCCCGCAGTGCGTTGAGAATAGCGGTGGCGCTACGACCGTAGCCCCGATCCGGGTCGAACAGTTCGGCGCAGCTACTGGCACAAACAGCTCCATCGACTCCGTGACAGCGGACCAGCGAACGGCCGGTAGCGAGCAGCATCTGGGTGTCATCGGTATAACAACCGGCGCCGAGACGGGCCTCGACATAATCGCGCACTTCGCCGAACTCGTTCCGGATCGCGTCCGGCGTCCAGCCCTCGACCGGGGCGCCGAGAGCATCGCCAAAGGCGGCACCGAGAATGGTCCCGACGCAGCGGTCAGTAAAATCGATCCCATGTTGACTCATTGCCATTGCAAAGCACTCCCCTTCCCTTAATTTTGTTTCTGTTTACCACAGGCCGAGCTGCAATCCCAGTCCGTTTCAAACCTTGACCGTCTGACGGGCACAGGATAAACTGCCGGTCATTTCTATAATCAGGAGTTATTTCAATCATGGAGATATCAGAAAAAGTTGCAGCATGCATTGAGCGGGCCTCGTGGATCAGGAAAATGTTCGAAGAAGGCGCCCGCCTCAAGAAAGAGAGGGGTGAAGAGAACGTATTCGACTTCACCCTCGGCAATCCGACCATCGAACCGCCCGCCGCGCTCACGGCCCGGCTGAAAGAGCTGGCCGAAAACCCGGTTCCGGGCATGCACCGCTATATGAATAACGCCGGGTACGACGATACCCGCGCCGCTGTTGCGGCAAGGCTCGCGGCCGACTCCGGAAAGACGGTGCAAAAAGAGCAGATCATCATGACCTGCGGGGCCGGTGGAGCCCTTAATGTCGTTCTAAAAACAATCCTCAATCCGGGTGAAGAGGTTATCATCCTGACCCCGTTTTTCGTCGAGTACAAGTTCTACATCGACAATCACGGTGGCATCCCGATCGAGGTCACGACCGACCTCGAAACCTTCCAGCCCGATATCGACCGGATCGCCGCCGCCATCAACGACAAGACCCGGGCTATTATCCTCAACTCGCCGAACAACCCGACCGGGGTGATCTACCCGAAACAGACCCTCGATGCCCTCGGGACACTGCTGAAAAAGAAAGAACAGGAACTGGGTCGCCAGATCTACGTCATCTCCGACGAACCGTACGCCCGGCTCTCTTATGACATGGCGGTCCCGCCGGTTTTTGCCAGCATCGCCAACTCGGTCGTCGTCACCTCGCACTCCAAGGACCTCGCCCTGCCGGGGGAACGGATCGGCTACCTCGCCGCCAACCCGGAGATGGCCGACGTTGCGCAGTTCATGGAAGGGGCGGTGTTCTGCAACCGGGTACTCGGCTTCGTCAATGCCCCGGCCCTGATGCAGCGTCTGGTCGCCGACTTGCAAAACGAGTCGGTCGACATCGAAATCTACCGTCACAAGCGCGACCTGCTCTACGACAAGTTGACCGAACTCGGCTTCTCGACGGTCAAACCGGAAGGCGGCTTCTATTTCTTCCCCCGCGCCCCGATCGAAGACGATATCGCATTCGTCAACAAGGCTCAGGAATTCGGTATCCTGCTGGTCCCCGGAGCCGGATTCGGCGCTCCCGGTTTCTTCCGCATCGCCTACTGCATCGACGATGAGGTCATCGAACGGAGTCTGCCGGCCTGGGAAAAGCTGGCAGACGCTTACGGGTTGAAATAAATGGAAAAGAAATTTCTGACACCGGTCGAAGCTGCCGAGGCGGTCATGGGAAACGGCAAACGGGTTCTGACCCAGCCGATCGCCAGTACCATCGTCCTCAGCCTGCTGGCCGGGTTCTATATCGCCTTCGGCGCCCAACTGGCGACCGTCGTCACCCACGATGCGACGGCTCACCTCGGCAGCGGCGTCGCCCGTTTCCTCGGCGGCAGCGTCTTTTCGGTCGGCCTGATGCTGGTCATCATCTGCGGTGCCGAACTCTTTACCGGCAACACCCTGCTGGCGAAATCCGCCCTGCACGGCGAGATCCCCTGGCTAAAACTGGCCGAGAACTGGGTCGTCGTCATTCTAGGCAACTTCGTCGCCTCGATCCTCTTCGCCTGGATGATGTCGCGCTCCGGACTGCTTACCGGCGACATCGCCGAGCACGCGGTCAACATCGCCGCCCGCAAGTGTAACCTGCCATTTACCGAGGCTTTGATCCGTGGCATCCTCTGCAACTGGCTGGTCTGCCTGGCGATCTTCATGGCGGTCTCTGCCCGCGATATTCCCGGCAAGATTCTCGCCTGCTACGTACCGATCATGGCTTTCGTCACCAGCGGCTTCGAACACAGCGTCGCCAACATGTACTTTATTCCGGCCGGCCTTTTTGTTGCCGGCGGCAGCGGTCTCGATCCGATCGGCCTGAACTGGAGTGCTTTTTTACTCGGGAACCTGCTACCGGTGACCATCGGTAACATCATTGGCGGCTGTCTCTTCGTGGCGGGGGCCTACTGGTTCATCCACCTGCGCGGACAAAAAACCAGCAGCTCATCATAGATCACAACAAAACGGTCAGACGCTCGGCTTCCAGTCTTTGACCCGCAACTGGATTTCGGTTCGTCCGTTCCAGCGGTTCAATTCCGGCACCGCTAGCAGATCGACCTCACCGGTCAACTCATCCGCACGTTCAGCCATCCCAAATGCGATACAGGAGAACGAATAGCCGCCCTGCCGCGCCGTAAATTTGAGATGGCGCTCGCCCACGACCTTACATCCCAGAATACGCACTTCACCGATAACGAACAGCGGCTTCGGGTTGCCCATACCATGCGGTTCGAGCCGTAACAGGTCGTCGACCAACATTTCATCCAGCTCCTCGAGCAATAGATCTCCGTCGTGCTCAAGGGCGGGGAGTACCGCGTCCGGCAGTTGTCGGACGACAGCATCCTCGAAACAGTCAGCGAACGAGTCGATCCTTTCAACATCGAGAGAGAGGCCGGCAGCGGCGGCATGACCTCCAAAACCACGCAACTGATCCGCACATTCGGCCAGGGCGTCATAAAGGACGATCTCCCGGGTCGAGCGGCCCGAGCCTTTCGCCTGACCGTTCTCAATTGCCAGCAATATCGTCGGCCGATAATAACGATCGACCAGACGGCTGGCGACAATACCGATCACTCCCGGGTGCCACTCAGGATCGGAGAGGACAACGCTTCTGCGTGCATCATCTAGATCGGCAACCGCACTTTCACACTGTCGCAGGATCCGGATTTCGAGATTCTGCCGATCCTTGTTGAACCGATCGAGAACAGTGGAGATTTCATCCGCCTCGCCCCGATCCTTGGTCAACAACAGTTTGACGCCCAGGGCAGCATCCTCGATCCGGCCGGCGGCATTAAGGCGTGGCCCGAGCTTGAATCCGACCGCCCCCGAATCGATCTCCTTGAGCCGGGCTACCTCACTTAACGCAACAATTCCAACCCGGCCACCGCCGTTGAGCACCTGTAGCCCGACCCGGGTCAGGAGTCGGTTCACACCGGTCAAGGGGACGACATCGGCGATGGTCCCGAGCGCGACCAGGTCGAGATAATGACGAAGATCCGGCTCCGGGGTAGCGTCTGAAAAGTAGTTTTTATCACGCAGTGCCTTGCGCAGGGCGACCGCCACAAAAAAGGCGACCCCGACTCCGGCCAACCCCTTGTCGGGAAAAGAGCAATCGGACTGGTGCGGATTGATGATCGCCAGGGCGTCGGGAAGCTGCTCGGGGGGCTGGTGATGATCGGTTATGATCAAGTCAATGCCGTAGTCGAGGGCGAGTCGCGCCTCGTCGACGGCTGTCACCCCGCAATCGACCGAAACGATCAGGCTGACCTCCTGCGCCGCCGCCCGGTCGATCGCCTGCGCGGAGAGCCCGTAACCATCCTTAAGACGCAGCGGGATGTGGTAACCGACTTCGGCGCCGATTTCGCTCAGGAACTCAACCAGCAATGAGGTGCCGCTGATGCCGTCGACATCGTAGTCGCCGTGCACCAGTATCTTTTCACCAGATTCGACCGCCTTGACCAACCGCGCGACACCTGTTTCCATCCCTTTCATGGCAAAAGGATCGGGCA
>PKTZ01000097.1:0-2217 GCA_002868925.1 Desulfuromonas sp.
CAGAACGAGGTCTTCTCACCACGGTGTTCAATGTCGGTGGCCCGGATATCGGCCTGGCTGGTCAAGCCGTAGGTGACGTAGCGTTTTTTCACCTCCGGGATGCAGGCCTGGATATTTTCATCATCAAGGCAGAGTACAGCGACCCCGTAGAACGGGACCTTGTTGATAAAATCGACGAAAGTCTCGCGGATCTGGTCGAGGTCACGGTAGTAGTCGAGGTGATCGGCGTCGATATTGGTCACCACGGCGATGGTCGGCGACAGCTTCATGAAAGAGCCGTCCGACTCGTCGGCCTCGGCGACCAGAAAATCGCCCTGCCCCAGCTTGGCGTTGGTCCCGAGGGAGTCGAGGCGACCGCCGATCACAGCGGTCGGGTCGATGCCGCCGTGCGACAGGATGGTCGCCACCATGCTGGTCGTGGTCGTCTTGCCGTGGGTGCCGGCGATGGCGACGCCGTACTTCATCCGCATCAGCTCGGCCAGCATCTCGGCGCGCGGGATGACAGGTATTTTCAGGTTATGCGCGGCAACAACTTCCGGGTTATCCGGACGCACCGCCGTCGAGGTGACGACGACATCGACTTCATTGAGGTTTTCGGCCTGATGCCCCATCTCGACTTCCGCGCCGAGCGAGACCAGCCGTTCCGTCACCTCGGAGCGGGCGATGTCCGACCCCGAAACCTGGTAACCGAGGTTGAGCAGAACTTCGGCAATGCCGCTCATGCCGATGCCGCCGATCCCGACAAAATGTATTTTCTTGATATTTCCGTACATATCTAAGCCGCTTCCTTCCGCCCGCTCACCTGTCGGCAAATCTCAACAACCCGACCGGCGGCCCCTTTCTGGCCGAGGCTTCTGGCGATCCGTCCCATCCGGACCAGTTCGGTCCCGTTTTCAAGAAGGCGCCCGGTGACGGCCGCCAGCCGCTCTCCGGTCAGCTCGGCCTGGTCCAGCATCATCGCCGCCCCCTTAACCGCCAGCGCCCTGGCGTTGGCTGCCTGGTGATCATTGGCGGCATGCGGATAGGGGATCAGGATTGCCGGGCGTCCGCAGGCGGTCAATTCCGCAACCGTCGTCGCACCGGCCCGGCAGACAACGAGATGGGCCTGTCGGTAAGCGCCGGCCATATCATCGATAAAGGGAACGATCTCCGCCTTCTGCCAACCGGCTTTACGGTATCCACCCTGCACCGTCTCCAAATCTTCATCTCCGGTCTGGTGGATAATGTTGAGTTTACCGTTCAATTGCTGCATCGCCGGCAGGGCCGCGACCACAGCTTCGTTGATCGCCCGTGCCCCGCGCGATCCGCCGAAAACGAGCAGGGTCGGCTCGGACGGCAATTCATCCGGGCACTCTTCGAATCCCTTGCGCAACGGATTTCCGGTCAGCTCGGCGTTGGAAAACTCACCGGTCGTCTCATCGAACGCGACACAGACCTTTTTGGCCCAGCGCCCCAACAGCCGGTTAGTCATGCCGGCAATGGCGTTCTGCTCCTGCAAAACGACCGGAACACCCTTGAGACTCGCGGCCAACACCATCGGCGCCGAAGCGTAACCGCCAACACCTAGCACAACGTCGGGCGCGAAACTTTTAAGAATGTTCATCCCCTGCATAACGCTCTTGACCAGTTTCATCATTACTCCGAACTTCGCCGGGATCGACCGTCCGCTGAATCCTCTGATATCGACCAATTCGAGGGGCAAACCCATCTTCGGCAAAACCCGCGCCTCGATTCCACGTGCGGTACCGACAAAAAGCACTTCAGATTTATCATCTTCGGCCATTAACTGCTCGGCGACCGCGATCGCCGGGAACAGGTGGCCGCCGGTTCCACCGCCGGCGAGCAACAACCGCATCACCGCAACTCTCCCGGCATCTGACTCGAAATATTGAGCAGAACGCCGATTGCGAACAGGGTGGTGACCAGGCTGGTTCCGCCGTATGAGAGAAACGGCAGCGCCAACCCCTTGGTCGGCAGCATGCCGAGAACCACCGCGATATTGACGAACGCCTCGAGCCCGAGTAACAGGGTGATACCGAAGGCGAGGTTGCGTCCGAACGGATCGGGCGCGCCCATTGTCGTCCTGATGCCGCGCATGATCAGGACCAGGAACATGGTGCTGATCACCAGCACGCCGGCGAAACCGAGCTCCTCGCCGATCACCGAGAAGATGAAGTCGGTGTGCGCTTCGGGCAGGTAGAAAAGCTTCTGCTTGCT
>PKTZ01000097.1:2228-3084 GCA_002868925.1 Desulfuromonas sp.
GCTGATCACCAGCACGCCGGCGAAACCGAGCTCCTCGCCGATCACCGAGAAGATGAAGTCGGTGTGCGCTTCGGGCAGGTAGAAAAGCTTCTGCTTGCTCTCCCCGAGGCCGTTGCCGAACAGACCACCGCTGCCGAAGGCGATCCAGCTCTGGATAATCTGGAACCCGGTGTTGGTCGGATCATCCCAGGGATCGAGAAACGCGAAGATTCGACGGCGCCGGTAATCGACGTTCATAACCAGGAAATAGAGGGCCGGTATCGCTGGCAACGCGAGCAGAAACAGGTACCGGACCCGGCTGCCGGCGACCGTCATCATCACCACCGCCAACCCGGCCAGGGTTAAAGCGCTGCCGAGGTCGGGCTGCGCCAGCAGCAACGAGAGGAGAATGCCAAGAACCAACATGTAGGGCAGCACTCCCTGCCGGAAGCTCTGCAGTTTCTCCCCCTTCTGGCTCAGCGAATGGGCCATGTAGATCACCAGGGCGAGCTTCACAACCTCGGCCGGCTGGACCGTTAGGCCCGGCAGTCTGATCCAGCGGGCCGCGCCGCCGATCTGGGTGCCGATTCCCGGCACCAGAACCAGGCCGAGCAGGACGGTCGATCCGAACATGATCGGGAAGACCAGTTTCTGCAGGTGCCTGTAATCGATCTGCATTGCGATTGCCATGACCATAAATCCGATCAGGGCAAATAAACCCTGCTTCTTGAGAAAATAGAATCCGTCGGCAAACTTTTTCTCCGCCATAATCGACGATGCCGAATAGACCATGACCACGCCGAGACAGGTCAGCACGACACTGAGCAGCAAAATGGAGGAATCGAAGTCTTTACGGATTTCCATTGCTGACCTCTTT
>PKTZ01000021.1 GCA_002868925.1 Desulfuromonas sp.
CCGCCAACACTACGAGCTGGCGAGCGGCCGTTTCGAGATGGGGCTGGCACCGATCACCGACCTGCACGATGCCAGGGCGCGTCTTGCCTCGCGCGAGGCCCGCACCCTCGAGGCCGAGATTGCGCTCGGCGACGCGCTGCAGGCGCTGCGCGAACTGACCGGCGATATCCCCGAGGCGTTGCAGCCGTTGGCCGACGGTTTCGAGCCGATCGATCCGGAGCCGGACGCGGTCGAACCCTGGGTCGAGGCGGCGCTCGAGCAGAACCTGACGGTGCAGTCGCAGCGCGAGCTGGTCGAGCTGGCGCGGCGCACGGTGAAGATCCAGAAGGCGGGACATTACCCGACCCTTGACCTGGTCGGTCGCTTCAACAACCAGACCACCGACGGCACCCTGTTTGGTGGCGGCAGCGAGGTCGAGACCACCGACATAACGCTGCAGTTTTCGTTGCCGCTCTATCACGGCGGGGCGACCTCGTCGAAAAGCCGCGAGGCGAACGAACAGTACAACAAGGCACGATCCGACTACGAGAAAGCGTTGCGCGAGACCGAGCGGCTGGCCCGTTCCTCCTTCCTCGGGGTGAAGAACTCGATCGCCCGGATCGCTGCGCTCAAGCAGGCGCTGGTCGCGCAGCAGTCGACCCTGGAGGCGAAACAAGAGGGATACCGCTCCGGCCTCTTTACCAGCCTGGCGGTGCTCGACGCCGAGCGCGACCTGTACATGGCGATGGCCGAATTCGCCCAGTCGCGCTACGACTACATCCTGAACAGCCTCAAGCTGCGCCAGGCCGACGGCAGCCTCAGCGAGACCGATCTCGAGCTTGCCAGCTCCTGGTTCACGGCCATGCCGACCAACAGCGGGATGACGGATGAAATGAAAGACGAAGGGACGCCGAACTAGAGGGTCTCTTTCGACGTATAGACGCAGTTCATCAGCAACAAGCCATGGGGGTGGATCATGCTGAGACGGATCAAGCGGAAGATCGAACAGAAAAAAGCCAAGACCGAGAAGAAGGTCAAGAAATGGCGCGACCAACGTCGGCGCATCCTTTTCGAGTCCCTCGAAAGCCGGGTGCTGCTCTCGGCCGACCTCGGCCTCGATGAGCAAGGGCAGCAGGTCGATGCCGCCCTGGTCGAGGAGAGCCAGCCGGCGATCGTCGCCGTCGACCTGCAGTTCCAGGATCTGCAGGCGGCGCAGCCGCCGGTCGAGCAGCAGCCCGTATCCGATCCGTTCGCCAACCCGGAAGCGGTGTCAGCCCCCACTGACCCCTCCGCAGATCCCACAACCGTTGCCAGCGACCCCCAGCTGGCCGCACAGCAGCAGGCCGCCCTCGAATATCTCGCCGCCCAGCAGTATCATCACGACATCGTTATCGTCGACCCCCAGGTCCCCGACTACCAGGAGCTGATCGAATCGCTGCTCGACGGCGAGGCGGAGCTCGACCTGCCGATCGGAACATCCTCTCAACCAAAATCGAGCGACGCCGAACTCGGACCGCTGTTTGCCGATGCCGGGCAGGCGGAGCAGGTCGAGCGCCAGAGCGAGACCGCAACCGAAACCTTCACTATCGGCGAGCGCGAGCTCGTTCTCGAGCGGACGACGGTGGTGAGCAAGGACCGCTCGGTCGATATCTACGTCCTCAGTGCCGAGTTCGACGGCATTGACCAAGTCAGCTCCATCCTCGAGCAGTACCAGAACGTGACCGCGGTCCATATCCTGTCGCACGGCAGCAGCGGCGCGCTCACCCTCGGCAGCGGCCGGATCGAGCGCGATCAGCTCGAGAAGAGAAAGAAGAAAGTCGGGCTGTGGGGCGAGGCGCTGCGTGACGGCGGCGATATCCTGCTCTACGGCTGCGAGGTGGCCGCCGGCGAGGCCGGAACCGCCTTCGTCGAGAGCCTGGCCGAACTGGCCGGGGTTGACGTGGCGGCTTCGACCGACACCACCGGTGCGTCCGAACTCGGCGGCGACTGGGTGCTCGAGTACGCAAGCGGCGTGATCGAATCGGCCGCTCTATTTACACCTGAAGCGTTAACCGATTACGCACAGCTGCTGGCGGTGGGTCCCGATATCGAAGGGGACGATAGCGCCAATACCCTCAAAAGCACCACTTTCGACGAAGCGCTGATCGGCAAGAATGCGAATGACAGCTACATCTTCGATGACAACTGGGGTGCCGATACGATCACCGAAGAGGCGACCGGCGGCACCGCCGATGTCGTCGACTTCTCCCGGGTCGACGCCAACCTCCTGATCGAGGTCGATACCGGCGGCAAGCTGAAACAGGTCACCCAGGTCGGTTCGACGACCAACAAGTTGACCGGCGGCAAGCTGACTAATATCGAGATCGTCAGAGGCGGGATCAACAAGGTCGACACGGCTACCCCGGCCAACTCGACCTGGACGACCCTCGATTTCAGCGGTTATAGCGGAACCGAAGAGTTGACCTTTACCATCAGCGGCAACGGTGCGACGGCGAAAGTGGTCGTCAAGTCGGGGACGACAGTCCTGCTCACCGCCGAGCGGGTGAGCAACATCATCGGCCGTGACAACGCGATCGATCACTTCATCTTCGAGAAGAACTCCTCCCTCGCCGGCTGGATCGACGGCGGCACCGAAACCGGCAGCAACTACAACATCGTCGAATTCAAGTCGAAGGTCGAAGGTTTCGATCTGTCGACTCCGACCACCGGCAATGCCGGTTTCTTCTCGGAGAGCACGACCATCGCCAAGGGGGTCAAGAACATCTCCCAGTACATCGGCAGTACCTCGGCCGATGAAATTTCCGGCGGGGCCGGCACCCAGGTCATCGACGGCGGCAAGAATGATGACCGTCTCGGCGGCGGGGCCGGCGACGACACCCTGACCGGCGGGGCCGGCGATGATACTTTTGTTTTCAACGACGGCTGGGGCAAGGAGACGATCATCGAGGCGGCCTCCGGCGGCACCGACACCCTCGATTTCAGCGCTGCGACAAGCAATTTAATCTTCGAATACAACCTCGATTCGTCGGTCACGGTCGATGACGGGACCTCCGTCAACATGATCTACCGCGACACCTCCAAGACTGTCGAGGGGGTCGAAAACGTCGAGCAGGTGACCGGCGGCACCAAGGTCAACGCCATCACCTTCTTCACGATGCCGGCAAATTTCACCTTCGACGCCTCGGCGGGGACCAGTGCTATCCTGAATCTTTCGCATATCAGTTCGACATCCGGTCTTGCCGCGACCCAGGAGATGGTGGTGACCATTGCACCGGTCCCGTCGTCAGATACGGATCACCTCGGTGCGGCCAACATGGTGACGGTCGAGATCGTCAACAAGGCGGATGGCAAGACGGTCAGCGGCAAGAAGATCGTCGCTTTCAATATTTTCAATATCGTCGGCGCTGACGGCGATGTCCGCTACGTCTACAAGGACGGTGCCTACCTGCCGCAGATCGAAAGCGCCGATCCAGGCAGCACCACTCAGACCAACATCCTCGATTATTCCAGCTACGGCAGCGGGGCAGTCCTCAACCTGGGATCGACAGCGCAGATCATCGACCCAGCGGTTTCGATTCAGAAGTCAGTAACCGGCTCGACAGGCCAGTCCGAGGTCCAGACCCTGACC
This sequence comes from Desulfuromonas sp., assembly GCA_002868925.1. Taxonomy (GTDB): domain Bacteria; phylum Desulfobacterota; class Desulfuromonadia; order Desulfuromonadales; family UBA2294; genus BM707. The sequence goes on from PKTZ01000021.1 coordinate 3,608, forward strand.
CTTCCGGCCGACGTCGCCAGCGGTTCGTTCGAGCTGAGCTACAAGAACAGCTCGAAAAAAATCGAATACAGCAGTGATGACGCCGTCTTTAAAACAAACCTCGAAAACGCCCTGAACGGCAAGATCCTCGGTCTCACGAAGCGGACCGATATCACGGTTGCCAAGGTCGGCGGCCTCTGGGAAATTACCTTCCCGGTCACCGATGACCAGCAGACCAACCCCGAGACATTGCAGGTTACCGGAAGCAGCCTGTTGAAGGCGGATGGCAGCGTCTGTGCGACGCCGACGATCGCCGTCACGACTAACGCCGTCGGCCCGGTCGATGAAGTTTACCTGGTTTCGCATGACGGGCAGAGCGGGAGTTTCCTGCTGACGGTTACGATCAGCGGGACCGACTACACCCTCAATCCACTGAACTTTGATGCCCGGGCCGACCGGACCTTCCTTTCGACGCCCACCTCGACCGAACTGGCGACCTCGGTCGAAGATTGCCTCGAGGCGTTGAAGATCGGTACTGATTACCCGCTTAAAGGGAAGGTGGAAGTGACCGGAAGCGGCACTGCCGATAACCCGTGGAAGATTGTCGTCAATAAATCGACCGGTATCTCCGACCTCAAGGTTCTGCCCGCCAACGATCTGCTGAAATTGAATGGTCTCGTTTCAGTCGCACCCGATACGACCCTCGGGAATAAATCCCAGGACTTCATGCTGCAGGGATACGGGTCTTTCAAGCTCTATTACGGCTCCGAAAGCGTCCTGCTGACCAGGACGACAGCAACAACCGACGCGGATCTTGCAAACACGATCAAGACCCAGCTGGCATCGATCGTCACCAAAACCGCCGCTGACCCGACGGTAATCTCGGTGGTCAAGGATCCGGTCGACCCGGTCTGGACGGTCAATTTCAGCGACCGGCAGGTGCGATTGCTGCGGGCCGAGGCGGTCGATCTCGAAGCCGATTCGTTGACCTTCGCCGCAACCAGCAAGAGCGGTCTGCAGTCGATCGACCGTCTCAACAAGGTTGTCGGCAGCAGCGGTAGTAAGCTGACCGATTACATCTTTACCAATGATGCGAACCTGGCGGTCGATGCGGGCACAGGGGCCGACGTGATCAGGATCGTCGATACGACTGCCGGCGCAGCGTACTCCTTGACCGGCGGTTCGGACAGTGACCAACTGATCGGTAACGCCGGACAGGATACCCTGCTTGGTGCGGACGGGCAGGATTATCTCGAAGGTGGAACCAATAACGACATCCTGGACGGTGGCAGCGATCACGATATGCTGATTGCTGGCAGTGGCGAGTACTACCTCGACGGCGGCAGCGGCGAGGACTACCTCGACGGCGGAGCTGATAATGATCTGCTGCTCGGCGGCAGCGGGCGCGACATCCTGATCGGTGACAGCGGCAACGATATGCTGGCCGGGATGCAGGACCCGGACAAGTATGTCTTTGACGATGGCTGGGGGCACGACACCATCATCGGTGAGGACGGCAACTCGATCACCAGCCCGATCCATCGTTACCAGGATCTGACCGACAACACCCTCGACTTCTCGCAGGTAGGCAACGCCATGTCGTACGTGATCAGCGACGGCATGCTCTATGCCACCACCGAGACCGGGGCGATCACCTACGAGATCAGCCAGGAC
>PKTZ01000176.1 GCA_002868925.1 Desulfuromonas sp.
CAAAATTTTTGATATAAGGAGGAGAGCATGAAAATCGATTGGGCCTACCTGCGTAAGGGATGAACCTCGTGTAAAAATGCCCAGGAGTTTCTTGGGCCGAAGAATGTCGAGATCGGCGAGGTCGTCGATGCGCGCAAGGAGAAGATCGACGAGGAGGCGGCGTGGAGCCTGCTGAAATCGGCGAAAACGATCACCATCGCCCGGGGGAAACGGTTCGAGACCTTTAGTGATGTCCCCGACGCGCAACAGGCGATCTTGAAACAGGCGATGGGGCCGAGCGGCAACCTGCGGGCGCCGACCTTCAAGAACGGCGACGATTTCGTCATCGGATTTAACGAAGAGCTTTACAACGAGTGGGTGAAGTGAAGATCGACCCTCCCCGACCGGGGCTGCGTCGATGGTGAAGCGGCGCTCTTTTGAGGAGAGGATCGAGGAGGTGGTGTCGGGGTTGCCGGAGGAATATGCCGGAAGGCTCGACAACCTGGTGTTCATTGTCGAGGAACGGCCCGATGCCGAAAAGCTGGCCGCGCTCGGCTTCGATGCTCCGGAAGAGCTGCTCGGGTATTACGATGGTATTCCACTGACTGAGCGGACGCACGATCAGGTCTCGTACGGTCCGGACCGGATTTATCTCTTTCGCCGCGCCATCGAGGAGGAATCGAAGGTGAGCGGACTGCCGCTGCAGCGGGTCATTCGCGAAACCATGTGGCACGAAATCGCCCATTACTTCGGTTTCAGCGAAGAGGAGATGGATCCGATCGAAGCGCAGTGGCTGGGTGGGGAGTAGAGACGCATCGCAATGCGTCTCTACGGATATGCCGGACGAAATATCGGATTCGACCGTAGAGAGTAAATTCGGGACTGTCCCGGATGTTTACGGCCCAAGAAAACGTGCAGCTTCGCGTCGCAAAGACTTGGGACAGCCCCCGTACGAGGACAGTCCCGGTTTTGCTCTGTTCTACCCGTTAAAACGTCTCCTTTAAAAACTGCAGGAACCGGCTCCATGATTTTTCATCGGCGTCCTTATGGTAGCGATTACCGTCGAAGACGGTGAAGGCGTGCGGGGCGCCGCTGTAGGTGATCATCTCGTGTGCAACGCCGGCCTGCTCCAGTCTGGTGGCCAGGTCAGCAAAATCCTGTAAAGTGATCGCGGTGTCGGCACTGCCGTGCATAATCAGCAGTTTCCCCTTGGTTTTGTTGTAATCCTGCCCTTCGGGGGTGCCGAGCCCACCGTGGAAAGTGACGAACCCTTTGAGGTCGGTGCCGGCACGGGCCTGTTCGAGGACGGCAGCACCACCGAAGCAGTAGCCGATGCTGACCGCGTTATCGATATTCCCACCCTGGGCGGCGTCGGTCTTCAGGGCGCCGCCGAGCAACCGGCGCATCCGCGCCCGATCTTTGTAGAGCTCGCCAGTATGCTGACGCTTGTCGGCAACCTCGGTCGGACGGACCCCCTTGCCGAACAGGTCAGCGGCAAAAACAGCATAGCCGAGATCGGCGAGCATCTGCGCCCGTTTCACCTCGTATCCGGTCAGCCCGTCCCAGTCGTGGATGAGCAGGATCAGCGGCGCATCCTTGGCCGGACTGATGTAGTACCCTTCGAAGGTCTCGTCATCGACCTTGTAATCGACCGTCTGGCCGGTTGCGGCGAGAGTGGTCGCGGCCCAAAACAAAAAAACGAAAAGAGTCAGAATCGTTTTCATGGTGAACTCCTTGCCCGATGTTGGTCGGTGCATGACTGTTTCAGTCAACTTTAGCACCGGTTGTGGCAGGAGCAACCGTGAAGCGTTTTTTTACGGATTTTGAAAATGTAAAATGGTTGGTTATCAAGGCAGCAAGAAAGTCACAACCCTGTTTTCACACAAAGAGAAGAAAACTATATGATTTTAGTTTTAACCGCGAAAAAGTCTTTTTGTTTTTTTTCAAGGCATTGATTTTCTTCGCGACTTTGCGTCTTTGCGTGAGGCAAGCCTTTAAGAATCAGCCTATTTTCGTGCACTTCGTGTCTTCGTGGTAATGGGACTTTGCTCAGGTTTTGTCGAACTATTTATTCGACGAAGCAGAGGGAGTAATCGCTGCAGTCGCCACAGTTCGGCGATTTGCACATGGTTCCGCCGTTGAGGTCGCAGGCCTGCTTGAACAGGAACCGTTTCCAGCGCATGTTATTGTTGTTGGCTGCGGCCAGCGATGGCAGGTGGCGGCGGATGG
>PKTZ01000100.1 GCA_002868925.1 Desulfuromonas sp.
CACTATTTCAAGCTGTCCGGTGATAATGTCGAACTGGGCAAGACCTACTCCGAGCTGCTCGACCGCAAGGGGACGCTGCTGACCCGGCCGATGGAGATCCTGCTGAAAAATCCGCACCTCCTCTCCGGTTGGCTCAGCCTCAACCAGAACAACTTCGAAGTCAAGGACGGCAAGGTGGTCTGGCTGCGCAACCCGATGGTCGTAATCGGCGAAACCTACGATTACCTCAACATGGCCTACCGCGAGGAAGAGCCGGCGGCCGAGGTTATCTGGAGCCACGATAACGAGCTGCTGCAGAAGGCGCTCAGCTTCTACGACGATCTGCGCGGTAAGCTCGGGCTGGAGAAGGAAGACTACTTCAAGCTCAACGAGCTGCTGCAAAAAGAGAAGGCCCCGAAAGGTTTTGACGGTGAGCTGTGGGCGCAGGCGCGTGCCGCACATGTCGGCTTCGAGGCCGGCATGGAGCTGTTCGGCATGATCTTCCTGATCGCCGAGAAGACCGATTTCTGGTCTCTTCGCGTCGAAGAGGACCTGGAGGTCACTATCCCCGACGAACTGACCGATCCCGACCTGCAGGCGCGGATGAAGAAGGTCCTGGTTCCGCCGCCGGCAACCAAGGCCGATGAGGTCGTCGCCCCGTGCGGTGGTATGTACTATGGCCAGGAAGCTCCGGGGATGCCGCCCTTCGTTAGCGAAGGGATGCACTTCGACAAGGATCAGCCGCTGTTCATCATCGAGGTCATGAAGATGTTCAACAAGGTGCCGGCACCGTTCGCCGGGACCATCGACAAGATCCTGATCGAGGGATCCGATGGTGTCATCGTGCAGAAGGGGCAGCCGCTGTTCAAGGTCTCCCCGGACGAGAAGCTGGTCGAAGTCGATCCGGCCGAAGTCGAGCGGATCCGTCGTGAACGGACCGCCGAGTACCTCGACGCGGTTCTGTAAACAACCAGATAAATCCGAACAACAGGGGCCGCTTTCATTGCAAAGCGGCCCCTTCTTCGTTGAGTTAAGAGCGAAAGCCACTTTTATCCAGACTGAAGAAATAAATCGCGCCTTTAATATAGTTAAATGCCTTTTACCAATAGTAAATATTTCGTTGACAATTTATGCGCCATCGGATATAACCGGCTGGAATAAAACCGCTTTTTATTTTGGAATCGTGTGAAATTTATGGATTTTCAGATCGGATCAAAAATTAAGAAACTGCGCAAGGCCCGCAAGCTGACTCTGCAGGATGTTGCCCGGGAGACCGGCTTCTCTCCGGCCCTGATTTCGCAGATCGAAAATAACAATGTCTCCCCGCCGATCGCCACCCTCTCCAAGATCGCCAAGTTCTTCGATGTCAAGATGGGGCATTTCTTCGAGGAGGAGGAGGAAGAGCGCAAGTACGAGATCGTACGCCGGCTCGACCGCCGGGTGGTGAGCCGGGTCATTTCCAAGGCCGGGACCGGCCACGGCTATACCTACGAGGCGCTCTCCTTCCGCAAGCGCAACAAGAAGATGGAGCCGTTCGTGTTGACCATCGCCGAGCGGGCCGAGGACGAGACCCTGTACAACCACGACGGTGAAGAGTTCCTGCTGATCCTCAAGGGGACGGCCGAGGTCATCCTCGACGAGGAGCGGTTCACCCTCGAGGCAGGCGATGCCGTCTACTTCGACTCGTCGCTACGGCACCGTCTGCTCGCGTCGAGCGACGAAGAGGTCCAGGTTCTGGCCGTCGTCACCCGCTGACACTTTTGTAGAAAACATTTAACGCAAAGGCGCAATAACGCAAAGTAACCCTGGGCTTGGATGCAGGGTTTCAATAAAGGTTCCAGTGCTACCGCTTCCATTCTTGGGAAAACCACGTTTTTGCCTTTCTTTGCGCCTTGGCGTCTTTGCGTTAAAAAATATTTGAATTAGAAAGGAACAGATCGATGAGCGAGTTCCCGAAAAAGAGTCTGGCCGATTGGGAAGCCCAGGCCAAAAAAGAGAAGAAAACCGAAGACCTCTCCGGTTTCAAGTGGGAGACCCCGGAAGGGATCACGGTTAAGCCGCTCTACACCGCGGCTGACCTTGAAAACCTTGAATATACCGACACCCTGCCCGGTTCGGCCCCGTTTTTGCGCGGTCCGATGGCGACCATGTACGCCGGTCGGCCCTGGACCGTCCGCCAGTACGCCGGTTTCTCCACCGCCGAGGAGTCGAACGCTTTCTACAAGCGCAACCTCGCCGCCGGGCAGCAGGGGCTGTCGGTCGCCTTCGACCTGGCGACCCACCGCGGCTACGACTCGGACCACCCGCGGGTGGTCGGTGACGTCGGCAAGGCGGGTGTGGCGATCGACTCGGTCGAGGATATGAAGATCCTGTTCGACGAGATCCCGCTCGACAAGGTCTCGGTCTCGATGACCATGAACGGCGCGGTGCTTCCGATCATGGCCAACTACATTGTTGCCGCCGAAGAGCAGGGCGTCTCCCAGGACCAGCTCGCCGGCACCATCCAGAACGACATCCTCAAGGAGTTTATGGTCCGCAACACCTACATCTACCCGCCGGAACCGTCGATGCGGATCATCGCCGACATTATCGAGTACACCAGCCAGAACATGCCGCGCTTCAACTCGATCTCGATCTCCGGTTACCATATCCAGGAGGCGGGGGCCAACAACGCCCTCGAGCTCGCCTTCACCCTGGCCGACGGCCTTGAGTATGTGCGCACCGCGATCGCTAAGGGGCTCGATATCGACGCTTTCGCGCCGCGTCTCTCCTTCTTCTTCGCCATCGGCATGAACTTCTTCATGGAGGCAGCCAAGCTGCGCGCCGCCCGTTTCCTCTGGGCAAAAATGATGAAACAGTTCAATCCGCAGAACCCGAAGTCGGCGATGCTGCGCACCCACTGCCAGACTTCCGGCTGGTCGCTGACCGAGCAGGATCCGTACAACAACGTCGTTCGGACCACTCTCGAAGCGCTGGCGGCGGTCCTCGGCGGCACCCAGTCGCTGCACACTAACGCCCTCGACGAGGCGATCGCCCTGCCGACCGATCATTCTGCCCGCATCGCCCGTAATACCCAGCTGATCATCCAGGAGGAGTCGGGTGTGACAAACGTGGTCGATCCGCTCGCCGGTTCCTACTATGTTGAATCATTGACAAACTCGCTGATCGAAGAAGCACAAAAGATACTCGACGAGATCGAAGGCCTCGGCGGCATGACCAAGGCGATCGAGTCCGGCATGCCGAAGCTCCGCATCGAGGAGTCGGCCGCCAAGAAGCAAGCGGCGATCGACAGCGCCCGCGACGTCATCGTCGGTGTCAACAAGTACAAGCTCGAAAAAGAGGACCCGATCGACGTCCTCGATGTCGATAACACAGCGGTCCGTGAATCGCAGATCAAGCGGATCAACAAGATGCGCAGCGATCGCGACGAGGCAGCCTGTCAAAAGGCACTGGACGCCATCACTGCGGCGTGCGAAACTGGTGGCAACCTGCTCGGCCTCAGCGTCGAGGCGGCCCGCCAGCGGGCGACGGTCGGCGAGATCTCCGATGCCATGGAGAAGGTCTTCGGTCGCCACCGGGCGGAAATCAAACTCGTATCGGGAGCGTACGGATCTGTGGTTGAAGCAGACGAAGAATTCCAGAAAGTGAAGAAGCGGGTCGATGACTTCGCGGCGCGCGAAGGGCGCCGGCCCCGTATCCTTGTCGCCAAGATGGGCCAGGACGGTCACGACCGCGGTGCCAAGGTGGTTGCCACCGCCTACGCCGACGCCGGTTTCGACGTCGATGTCGGCCCGTTGTTCCAGACCCCGGAAGAAGCGGCCCGGATGGCAGTCGAAAACGACGTCCATGTCGTCGGCGTTTCCAGCCTCGCCGCTGGTCACAAGACGCTGGTGCCGCAGCTGGTCGCCGAACTCAAGAAGCTCGACGCCGAGGATATCGCCGTCGTCTGCGGCGGCGTCATCCCGCGCCAGGATTACGACGCCCTCTACGCCGCCGGCGCCGCCAAGATCTTCGGTCCCGGCACCCCGATCACCGTCTCTGCCGGGCAGACCCTCGACGCGATCGAGGAGAAACTAAAGTAACTTATTAACCACAAAGGCACCAAGAGCACCAAGAAAGTCTCTTTGTTAACGCAAAGGCGCAAAGACGCAGAGGAAAACCTGGTAGTTCAGGTTATAAAACACCAAAAGATTTTTTGGTTTAAACCAAAATCTTCGTGTTCTTCTTCTCTGTGAATTTGCGCTTTTGTTTTATTTGAATGTTAAGAACTACTTTGCGCCTTCGCGTCATTGCGTTAAATTGAATTGATTTTGCCTCCTTGGTGACGTTGGTGTCTTGGAGGCAATATTGTAAGGTTGTTAACGATGATCAAAATCCACGACATAGCCGACGGGGTGCTCAAGGGCAACCTCCGCTCGCTGGCCAAGGCGATTACCTTGGTCGAGAGCCGCTCCCCCGATCATTCGCTGGCGGCGACCACCCTGCTTGATGAGCTGCTGCCCGATTCCGGCAAGGCGATGCGGATCGGCATCTCCGGCGTGCCGGGGGTCGGAAAGAGCACCTTTATCGAATCGCTCGGCCTCCACCTGACCGGGCAGGGGCACAAAGTGGCGGTGCTGGCGGTCGATCCCTCCTCGCAGCTCTCCGGCGGCTCCATTCTCGGTGACAAGACCCGGATGGAGGAGCTGTCGCGCGACATCAACGCATTTATCCGCCCTTCACCGGCCGGCGACACCCTCGGAGGGGTGGCGCGCAAGACCCGCGAGACCATGCTGATTTGCGAGGCGGCCGGCTACGACGTTATCATCGTCGAGACGGTCGGGGTCGGCCAGTCGGAGATCACCGTCGCCTCGATGGTCGACATGTTTCTGCTGCTGCAGTTGCCCGGCGCCGGTGACGAGCTGCAGGGGATCAAACGCGGGGTGATGGAGATCGCCGATACCATCATCATCAACAAGGCCGAGGGCGACAACCGGCCGCGGGCCGATCTGGCGCGCCAGCAGTACGAGAACGCCCTGCACATGATGGCGCCGAAAAGCGGCAACTGGATCGTGCCGGTCCTGCTCTGCAGCGCCCTCAACCACCAGGGGATCGATACCGTCTGGGAAAAGGTCGTCGCCTTCAAGGAGGCGATGCAGGAAAGTGGCGAGTTCGATGCAAAGCGGAGCAAGCAGAACAGCGACTGGATGTGGACCTTGCTGATGGACGACCTCAAGGACTACTTCATGCGCGACCGCCAGATCGAAGCGCTATTGCGGCAGGTGCAGGAGTCAGTCACCAAGGGGATGTCAACCCCAAGCGCCGCAGCCCGGAGGTTGTTGGAGACGTTCAAGAAGATAAAGTATTGATTTTAACGCAAAGGCGCAAGGGCGCAAAGAAGGAGGGGGGATGGATGAAAATCAAATTAGTAGAGAGGTTGTGTCTTCGGCGATAGAAGTTCACCGTGGTTTGGGTGGCCCCGGATTACTTGAAGATGTTTACGAGGAAGCTTTAGCGCATGAGCTGCAGTTGCGCGGCCTTAATTTGAAGCGTCAAGTCTTTGTTCCCGTTTTTTATAAGGGGAAAGAGATCAAGAAGCCTTTGATTCTTGATCTGCTGGTTAATGACTCAGTCATAATTGAAGTCAAGGCGGTTGAAAAGCATAATCCGGTTTATGAATCCCAACTGTTGACCTATTTGAGGTTATCAGGTTTGAACTTGGGTTTGCTTGTAAATTTTGGTCAGAGATATGTTAAAGACGGTATCCATAGGGTCGTAAATGGGTTGTCCGACTCCTGATTTACTTTGCGCCTCTGCGTCTTTGCGTTAAAAAAACTTTCATTGATCTGGAGGTGTATAGAATGACAAAAAAAATCAGCCATATCGGTATCGCCGTAAAAAACCTCGAAGCCTCAATCCCTTTCTACCGGGATGTGCTCGGTATGGAGTACGAAGGGAGCGAGGTCGTTGCCGAGCAGAAGGTCAAGGTTGCGTTCCTGGTGATCGGCGAGAGC
>PKTZ01000034.1 GCA_002868925.1 Desulfuromonas sp.
CGACCGTACAGGCCGCCTCGATCCGATCGACCGGTACTCGGCCATCGGCTTCCGCCTCGACCGTGACCACCTCGACCCCCCTTTTCTGTAGGGCATGCAACGGCCGGATCACGGCGTTGTGCTCCATGCTGGTGGTCACCACCCGGTCACCCGGGCTGAGCAGGCCAAACAGAGCGAGATTGATCGCCTCGGTTGCACCGGAAGTAAAGACAATCCGCGAAGCGTCATCGGTATCGATAAAATCAGCGGCCGTCTCCCGGGCATCGAAGATCATCCGGGCCGACTCGAGCGACATCCGATGTCCGCCCCGACCCGGGTTGGCGCCGTAAGTGCGGAAGGCATGATCGACGGCCCGATAGACCGATTCCGGCTTCGGAAAGGTGGTTGCCGAATTATCAAGGTAGATGGTCATAATCTATCTGGGGCCGCCGCACATCGGATCACGGCCCCCTGTGCTGCCAACGGTTTCTGCCAGGCCGCGACAGCCGCCGAAGCAGATCTGAAAATCATTACAATCGACGCAACCAGCAGGTTGTTTTTCTATCTTCTTTCGAATGGCGTGCCGCCCGGACGACTGCCAGATATCGGCAAAAGACTCCAGGCTGAGGTCACCGATTACAACCGGCCAGGAAAGACAGGGCAACACCGTCCCGTCGGCCTTGATATGGGCGAGACTGTTACCGGCCTGGCAACCGCCATACTCACTCCGGCTCTCCATCCTGTCCGGAGCAAGGACTTCCCAGAGAAACAGATCATGAATCTCCGGCGAAATACCCGACCAGTCGGAACCCGACGCTAAAAAGTTTTGACGCAGCTTTTCGACATCTTCGGAGGTAAGTAGTTCACCCTTACCAACTCGCAAAAAACTATCATCAATCCTGACATTAGGCAACTTGAAACGGCCGACCTTATTCTCATGACAGAAAGAGATCAGTTGGAGCAGGTATTCAACGTTCGATTTCTGCGGGATCAGGCTAATTGCCGGTTCGCAGGAGTGATCACGAACGGCATCGATAACGCTTGAAAGACGTACGGTATCTATGCCCTGCGATGTAATAAAGGGTTCGACCCTGAGGATCAGGGAGAACTGTTCTGGCGACAATTCAGACAGCCGTTGCAACTCGGCGGTGGAACCATCGCAAGTTAAATACAGTTGCACCGACGCGGCGTGCAGTCGATTGAGGATCTCTTCGATCTTGGGATGAAGCAACGGGGTCTGTTCGAGGGTTACGAAAAATGGTTGTGCGGTGACAACCCGAGACAGGACTGTATCAAACAGCGCCGCCTCCATCGAAAAGTCGTCACAATTCAGGTCCCAGCTGATCCGAATCGGAGTATCGAGCAGATCGATTTTCATGCGGGCTGATTACTCCTGACCGTTACTTCCAGCAGTGCGGGTCCGGTTCGCAGAAATCACCAGTGGTGGCAAAAGCGCGAGCCGTACATCCGCCGAGGCAAGATTCGAAAGAACCGCAATCGCCACACTTCCCCTTCGCCTCCTTGTTCCGCATCTTCGTCAGAACCGGCGAGTTGTACCAGATATCATCAAAGTCATCGTGCAGGATATTGCCTACGACCAGAGGGATAAACCCGCACGGCGTAATATCGCCGTTGGGGCGTAGATGCAGGGAGAGTTTGCCGCAGCTACTCCCCTTGACCAGCGACTGCTCATCGTAGCCGGGGAGTGAAGAGATGACCGGGTCGTCGAAGGAGATCTCGAGATCATCAGTCTCTGCCTTGACCTGCAGCGCCTCTTCATAGAAGCTGCGCCACTCGTCGGGGCTCAGGTCGAGATCCTCCCGGTTTTTAAAACCGCGGCCGGAACACTTGAAGTTATGCAGGTAAACCTGTTCAACTCCGTGCTCCCGCGCCAAATCGAGCAGCGGTCGGAAGTCTTGATAGTTGATCTTTGAAATAACCGAACTCATGGTTGTACGGATGCCGGCATCACGGAGATGGTCGAGCGCCGCCACAGCCCGGTCGAAAGAGCCCGGCATGCAACGGAAGTCATCATGCAGTGACGGATCGATGCTGTCGATGCTGATGCCGACGCTTTTAAAACCGGCCTTTTTCAGTGCGGTCGCGGATGCCGCATCGACCAACCAACCGTTCGAATTCATCGAAACATTCAGCCCTTTATCCGCAGCATACCCGGCAATTGCGAACAGGTCTTTGCGAATCAGCGGCTCGCCGCCGCCAAAATTGATGAACGGTACCTGCTTATCGACCAGGACATCGACGATTCGACAGTTATCCTCCGTCGACAACTCCTCGGTCTCTTCTTCACGGCTGTAGCAGTGACTGCAGCAGAAGTTGCAAGCAAACGAGAGGGTCCAGTTAAAGGTCAAAGGCGCCGAAAAAAGCTCGGTAATTTTTTCACTCATAATATAACCACTCCCTGTCGACCAGATCGTCAACGAACTCCTGCACATCTGCAGCGAGCTGCTCGCGCTCGACATCGAACTCCTGTGCCAGCTCCGAGACAATTGCTTCGCAATCGCGTGTGCCGTCACACAGCTGCCAGATCGAACCGCCGACAAAATTGAGCTGATGCATGGTTCCGCTCACCACAAGGATTACGGTCCCCGCCTCGCTCGGTTCATCCCCGGCTTCTAACGCTTGCCGGACTTTTTCCTCTCTCTGCTTTTCGACCCGCCAGATAATCTTCGGATCACGAACAATATGACTCAAAACTCATCCTTTCACCGGTCCGCCGCAGCCGCCGGCCGCTCCCGGAAAAGCAAGGTATTCAACAGAACGAACAGGATTCCGACCAGCACCGCGACCTTACCGAAGAGCGATACCCCGGCGGCGGTGGCCGCGATCTCCCACGACTGGACGAGACCGCCCCCGACCAGCATCCCGAGCACGACCATACCGGCGTCGCTGTCACCCTCGCCCGCCTTGATCAGTTGGCGAAACGGACAACCGCCGAGCAGAACCGAAATCCACCCGACCAGCGCCATACCGAGAAAGCTCCAGACAAAATCGAGGTGAGCTCCGGGCTGACCGTAGAATCCGGGCCGGAACGACCCGGTCGCAAGATTACCGGAGACCGAAACCAGCAGGAATGCCAACAAACCCCACAGAAGTGGTGCCCGGCGGCCCATCAGGAACAGGTCACGGATGCTTGCGGTCACGCAGAAACGGCTCCTCTGCGCCAGAAAACCGATCACCAGGCCGGCTCCCAGGGAGACCAACAGTGGCGCATGCAGAGCGGCGCTGCCACGATCGGAAAAATAGACAAATCCGGGCCGAACCAGGACCAGGACCAACAACAGAACAAACATGGCTGGCATCCAGATACCGGTCGTTCCGACCTGCTTTTGCTGACGGCCGAAATCGACCCCACCGGCAAGGCCTCGGAGCCCGACAACGACCCCACCTATGAGGCCGGCCAGCCCGGCCAGGGTGGTCAGGTCACCAGCGGTCAAGCGGAGAAAGAGCTTGATCGGGCAGCCGATAAAGACGGCACAACCAACGATCAGGAACAGACCTGCCAGGAACCGGGGCATCGGTGCGCTGCCGCCACGTGACTTGAATTCTCCCAGAGAAAACGCGCTGACGAGGGAGCCGAGCACGAAGCCGATCAATTCGGGGCGGATGTACTGCATCCGCGCATTGGCGTGCAGACCTACCGCACCGGCCGTGTTTTCGACGAAACAGGAGACACAGATCCCGGAATTTTGCGGGTTACCCCAGTCCGCCAACATCACGCCGAACAGGCCGAGAACGGCGCCGGCGAGCAGGACCATCCATAAATGTCGATCAAAATTCGGCATTTTATTCGCACCCACCGGCCAGACGGCTTTGCAGATAGTAAAGGGTTTTCAATGCCTTCTTGTAAGTCGGGTTCGGATCGGCTTCAAGGGAGCTCTTGATCCCGGGGAGTGAATCTTCGACCAGACGGGTAATCTCGGTCCTCCGGTTGAGGCGACTGTTGGCGTCGACATAATCCCCGTTTACCCGGACAGCGGCGGCATAACGGGCAATCCCTTCGGTCAGAGCACCTTGCTCAACCAGGATGCTGCCGCGCAGGATCTGCAGATGCGGTTCTCCGGGATAGCTCTTTTCCAACTCCTGAACTTTAAGCAGGGCAGCCGCGTACTCTCTCTTCTCCTTCAGTTGCTCGACCGGCTCGAAGGTCTCCAGCAGGAAATTTGCCCGCACCTGTTCCTGGATCGCCCGTTCGACCGCCGGACCACGCTCATCACCCACCCGGTTTTTATCCGAGCGGACAAAACCGCTGGCGAACGCGACGATGGCGATCAGGGTTACAACGATAGCCAGCAGGCAGATTTTATCAAAACGGTCTCGCACGTTTATCAGAACTCCTGGTACGGCGGCATGTTGGCATTTTTGGCCATGCGGCGGATCGGATCGTAATCGCCGTCTGTCAACTGATCAAACCCGGTGATCCAGGCCGAATCGAGCACACGGATCCGCTCTCCGTTGTAATCGACCGTGGTCTCGGGAGTAAGCGACAACAGCGCCTTACGGAATTTAACAACCAGATCATTCGGCACCGATCGGGCCGCGCTGAAAGTACAATAAGGGATAATTTCACTCTGGGCGATGATATTGAAATCATCGGCAGTAACCCGTCCCTCGGCAATCATCAACTCAAGGTCGAGCGCAGGTGCGGCGGCGACGTCGTACTCCCCGAAATAGACACCGTAAACGACCTTTTCATGTTTGAACGAACCGTGTGGGATCGCGTAATACGCGAGATCAACTTCCGGATCGAGACCGACCTGCAGCATCAGGTCGTACTGGGCGAGATAACCCGAAGGGGCGAGTTGCGGTCCGTACAGCATCCGCTTCCCCTTCAAATCCTCCAGTGTGGTAATTCCACTCCCTTTTTTGGAGATGATCGCCCCGGCGGTGCGTGCTCCGTACTGACCTCTTTTTTCGGTTGCAATAAGCTGGGCCTGCTGGGTCTCTTTGAGCATGATGTAAAGCAGGGAATTACTGTGACCGAACGCGAACTCACCGGCTGCGAACCGCTCCTCGAAATCCTGAGTATCGACCGGAACCACTTCGAAATCAATACCGAGCTGCTCCGACAGGTAGGCGGTCAACGGCTTGAAGCGGGCCATTGTCTCCGCCTCGCTGTTGCAGTTCATGTAGCCGATCTTCATTACCGGACGCTGCTCGAGATTGCGGCACCCGATCGAGCCGGCACCGAACAACAGCAGAAGTAACAGGATAAAGAACCCTTTATGTGGTTGATAGCTCATCTCGACAAAACCCAATCAAATAAATTGTTAAAATCGCGCTTCGGATAAAGGATCTAACAGGCGAACGATTCCGACACCGGATCGATCGCGGCCGTCACGGAGCAGAGCCTGCAGTGCTTCTACATCACTTGTCCCCCACCAGTTGCCCCGAATATCAAGATCTGATTCACCGTCATTGATCAAACCGTACTCATCGTTGCCGACGATGTTGTTGTCAACGATACTGACCGGCGAATCGATCACTCGAAAACCGGCCCGGCCGTTCCCGGCAACCCGGTTACGTGCAATCGATCCATCTGAATCTTCAAGAAAGATGCCATGCTCGCTGTTGGATTCGATCGTGTTGTCGCTAACATCGGATTGCGTCCGCTGCAGATAAAGACCGCGCCGGTTGTGAGCGATACGGCAGCGTTGTACCGTCACCTCGGAATCGCGCAAATTCACCCCGTTGATCATGTTATCGGTGACTTCGGTATCGAACAGGTGCAGTGTCGTATAGACACAACGGATCCCCCAGTAGCCGCCGCTGACCAGCGAGCGGCTGATCGTTACCGTCGAATCCCGAAACTGCAGACCGTTGAAGTTATCGACAAAGCGGCAATCTACGATATCGACCGTCGATTCCTGGAACTGGGCGCCCCGCCGATTGTAACGGAAGGTCGACTCGGCCAGACGGGCAGAAGCGAAATGCGCATGAAATCCGCGATAGCCGTACTCGATCCGGCAATGCTCCAACAGGTTCTCCCCGTTCGAGGCCATCATGTTGATCGCACCCCAGTCACCCGGGTGCGGTTCCGACTCGGCCGAAGTGAACAGGATCGGCTCCTCGCCGGTACCGTGCGCCTGCAAAATACCCTGAATGAAGAGTTCGTGCTCACCGATCCGGTCACCGTTACTGTCGTTCCGGGTGAAACGGACCGTTGTCCCGGGGCGGATTTCCAGCGTCACTCCGGGAGCGACCGTCAGGATTCCGTCGACCAGGACATCCCCCTGCCAGACCGTGTCCTGCCAAAGAGTCTGCTCATCACGATAGACCGTCTCGGCCCGGACCGGGATCGACAGCAACAGCAGCAACGATGCAAGCAAAAGACATCTCATCAAGGCTTAGCCTTTTCTACAAGCAGCCTGATATCCTGGCCATTTCCGGCAATCCGGGTCGGATCGTACGGCAAGTCGGCCGGCACGATCAGCCCGATACTGTTGCCGCTGACCCGGTTACGGTCGAGATAGGGGCGACTGTCGCGGCTGACAACAATCCCCTCTTCTTCGTTATCGACGATCCGATTCCCCTTGAGGTAGGCGGTCGTGCCATCCCAGCAGAAGACACCACCTTCACCGTCAGCAATGACATTGTCGAGGATCTTCGCCGCTCCGCCCTGAACAACAATGCCGTAGCGCGCCCGGTTGATCCAGTTACCGATAACCCGTGGGGAGGTGTCGATGATCAACAGACCGGTATCCGGTTTCCATAAAGAGGCGTGGCGGACCTCCGAGTTATCGGCACCATCGAGGATGATCCCGGCCCAGAGCGGCTCATCGGTCGGCTCGCCGATGCGGGGTACGAAGTTCACCATGTTATCCGGTTCCCCCTCGACCAGAAGACGTCCCCGGACCAGCAGTTCGGTCTGTGATGAGAGATACTCGGGATCGATCTTGGTACTCTCGGACGGGACAACGGTTATCGTGGTTCCGGCCCGGATAATCAGTTCGCTGCCTGCGGGGATCAACAGATCGCCGGTCATCTCGACCGAACCGGAAAGCACGGTACGACCATTCAGAACGCCGCTGATCGTAATCGGTTCAACCGGACCTTTTTCGACAAACGGTAGCGAGCAACCGCAACACGTCAGGAAGATAGAGAAGATCAGGTATCGACGTATCAGATCGATCAACATCAAATCCACCTCTTATCCATCAGGAAAGTCCGGACCGCCGCCATCGGCAGGCTACCATTTTTGATCTCCTGCCGGATTACGGCAATATGTTCCGCCGTGACCAGCGATTGCAGACGCTCAAGCGCCGGACCGACAGTCGTAAACTGCAGGTCATCGCCGACCCGGTCGCCGCCAACAAGCCGGAGCGCACCGGAGACGGCAAAAAGCACCCGATCGTTACCATCAGTAGCTGCAGCAAGGCCAAAATCGATTTTCTCATCGCGAATTGCCTGGCGCACGGTCGTTCCCTCCAGATCGACCTGTTCGGTCTCGACGCCGGTCTTCTCCTTGACATAAATGACAATCAAGGCGGCAACGATCTCCTCGTCAACGGTTTTCGGTGCAGCCAGGTAGAGTTTCGGCCCGAAACAGGCAAACGCCGAAGAGGCAAGGAGAAACAAGAGCAGCAAGCTTGCAGTTTTCAGCGGATAAAAAGCCACTCGATCACCGTTGCAAAATAGAGGGAGAAAAGGATAAATGCAGAGACGACAGCGGCCGGAACGAAGGTCCTTGATCCACCGTCCAGCCCCCGGGCCACGGCACGACTGGCGAAAATCGAAAGCGCCAACCCCGCAACCAGAAGAGCCGCTATGACCCACTTCAGGGTATCGAGCGGGAGCAGAACGCCGGGCGGTGTGACCGTCTGCATGATATTGAATGCGAGGTACGGGGTTACGCCGCTCGGATCACCGATGGCATACGGGAGATAGCCCGCCTTGGCGTTGAGCTTGACCAGAGCAAGCACCACGTGTGCCGCCAGAATCATCGGGATAGAGGACAGAACCAATCGCCCCATCCGGCTCCAGAAACCGGTAGAAGATGGGAGATCACCGATCGGCGGACCGGGCTCAGAGTCGAGGGTTGTCTGCCGCATCTCTCCGAGACGGAGGATGACGTATCCCGGCAAAAAAATAACCAACGGCAGTAAAATCGCGATCCAGATCACGGCCAGCAGATAAAAACCGGGTTCCTGCCAACCGAGCAGCTGTGCCGACTGCTGTGGCAGCCAGAAGATCAATTCACGCAGATCGACATAAACCTTACTGAAATTTGCGGTCAGAAGACCGACCAGAACCAGCAAGAAGAAGGTTTCCGACAGACGTAAGCCTCCAGTTTTCAGGTCGGCCAACCACGATCGGAACCCGACCTTGACGTTCTCCTTGTCACAGTTTTGCAGGCAGGTCAGGCAGAGTGTGCAATCAGCACTATCAGCTATTTCCGCCGGCACCAACCCAACCGGACAACCGTCGAGACGATTTCGCCGATGCAGGACCGTGCTGCCTAGCTGATACCGTTGCCACTCCACCGGCTCGGCGATACAACGATGCGAATCGCAACCTGCACAGACAGCCCGGTCCTTGACCCGCAGCTGAAACGGAGCAATACGAGCATACAGGCCGAACACCGCACCGGCCGGGCAGAACAGCGTACAGAAGGCTCGCTCGCGAAACAACAGGCCGGCCGCGATCGCAAGCAGCAGACAGAGCGCCAGCAGCACCGCCGTGTAGTCTGGAAAACGGTGGATCGCCAGGAAATAGACCGACAGTTGCAGCAGAATCAGGACCAGGCTCACCGGGATAAAGTTACGCAGCCAGGGCGGGATATCCCGGCGTAGACCGAACCGCGAGGCGATCCCGTTCAACCAACCGAGTGGGCAGACCGTACACCAGGCTCGTCCGAACAGCAGGGCGATAAAAACGATGCCCATGATCCACCAGACCCAGAAAAGGTGGTTGGTCAGGCTGGTATACATCAGCGGGTCCCGGGCATCGACCCCGCCGATATCGTGGTGATGCCAGCCCCAGGCGACCATTGCGACCAGCAGGACCAGGCAAGTGAGGCGCAGCAATCGCCAGCACCAGGTCGAACGGAGCAGCGAGCCGATAAATTTTATCTGCAGCAGGTTATCCATGATTCCCTTCTAGTGATAGACGCTGTAAGGTTCGACCATCTCGCCATGCGCATCGCGATACATGACACTTTTGCCAGTAATGACCGACAACGACCTTGCCGCCCACTCACGTACGACCATGACCTCGTCATCGAGGGCGCCCCGAAGCGGAACAATCGATTTCGCTGAGCCAACCGGCCCGAGCGCCATTGCGGCATTCATCCGGCTTTGCCAGTCGGTTGATGACAGGCCCGAGATCAGGGCCGATTCGGCCTGTGGATCTTTCAGTTTGCCGAGCGCCAGAAATGCTTCATGGCGATTCGGACCATCGACATGGTTGAGCAAAATCGCCAGTGCCCTCTTGTCGCCGATATCGCCAAGCGCCCTGATCGCGCCGGCAGCCGGTATTTCATCGGCAGCGGCCACAAAATCGATTAACGGCTGAACCGCGTCCCGGTTATACTTGATCAGGGAGCGGGTTGCATACTGGCGAACCAGCGCTTCCGGATCGCCGAGGGCGTTCAGCAACGGTTCGATACCGGCACGA
>PKTZ01000074.1 GCA_002868925.1 Desulfuromonas sp.
GTTGCATCATCGGCGTTGTTCATGATCGTCACGTTGTAGATAACCGTGTCGCCCGTCTTGCTGTAGCCCGGACCTTCCTTGGTGACCGTCAGGTCAACAACGCCCGGAATGACCCGTACCGTTGCATCGTCTTCGTCTTCGACTTCATTGGGGAAGCCCATCGGCGAACAGGTTGCCGTGGCGGTGTTGGTACAATCCTGGGCTCCCTCAGGAGCATCGGTACACCAGTCAAACGGGGTGTCTGTTTGGTAGTCGAACGTTTCGGTAGGCTTCGGCATGATTGTATGCGATGAACCGGTGGTCAGGTTGAAAGGCCCATGATTAATGCCGAGAATTGCGTCTTCGATGGTGCAGACCAAGGTGGGTGTGCCTACCGAACTATTGTTGGTCAGGGTGATCGTGTATTCAGCCGATTCGCCCTGGCTCAGTGTGGTCGGATCAGCGGTCTTGCTCAGGCTGATCATCGGATTGATGATAACCATCTCGTGAGAGGCGCTGCCTTCCGCTGTGCTGGTGCCACGAGTATAGGTTGCGGTGACTGTGTTTTCCAGAGGATTATCCCCATCGGCCGGGATGGTGTAGGTGTAGACGATTTCACAGGAGTCACCCGGGTTGAGGACGGCACCGCACGTATCCGAGTCGGCGTTGTTCAGGTCGAATACGGTGTCAGTGATGGTGTCCTTGAACAGCGGCAAAGCACCGTCGTTGGTGATGGTGATGGTGTATTCGGCATCATCGCCGACCTTGCCGTATTCCGGACCTTCTTTGTCGACATCGAGGCTACAGGTGTCGAACTGCGCCAGTAACAGGTCCTCGAGTTCTGCCGTTTCCGATTGCGACTGCCGGGTTTCGGCAACGAAGCTGGAAAGGCAGGGGATGCCGTTCGGGAACAGGGCGCTCAAATTGAGTCCGGCCTCGAAGTAGGTCGATACCGGATGCGCGCCCGGGTCGGTTGTGGTCGGCCCACCCGGCCCTTTGAAGGTGAAGGACCAGGGCGTCAGGTCAACCCCGGCATTGGTGTCGTTCGGGTCGCCGTTGTTCATGTAGCCGCAGGCCTCGGGGTCACCTCCGTTGCACTCGGTACCGGCAATGGCTCTGTGAAGCAGCCCCTGCGATGGAGCAACAGGATCGTTCAGCAGGCCGTTTTCTCCCCAGGTATAGACTTCGATTCTGTCGATATCGCCACCCTGGGTGACATCGGCCTGGATCAGGACGTCACCGAGTCCGTGACCGACGCTGAAGGTGCCATCACCCTCTTTTTCGGTCTTGTTGACTAAAAACCAGAAACCGAGCGCCGCATCGCCGCTGTTGTCCAGCTTATCCATACCGAAATAGAGGAAGTACTTTCCTGTATCAGTACCGGGGCCGGGGTGTTGGTAAAGAGCGGCAAAGGCGTGCTCGATATCGTTTTTGGCGTTCGATTTCCCGAACTTCCACTTCCATTCGGTGATATCGAGGCTGTCTTTGGCGCCACCAAAGATGTCATCGTCCTGGGTGTTGAGTGGATCGACAAAGTAGCCATCCGCCAGGGCGCTGCTCGCTGCAACGCCGGCACAGTCCGGATCGGCCGGGTACTCGTCGCAGTAAATGTTGGCCGCGTCGTCGTAAACTTCTGTTGTACCGTTCCCGTCCATTTCAAACAGATCTGTAACCGCTGAGAAT
The DNA here is from genome assembly GCA_002868925.1 of Desulfuromonas sp. GTDB lineage: Bacteria > Desulfobacterota > Desulfuromonadia > Desulfuromonadales > UBA2294 > BM707. The sequence continues at coordinate 1,663 of PKTZ01000074.1, forward strand.
GCCGGGGATGAGAACAGTAGCAGGCAGAATGTGGCGACAGGCCATAAAATTAATATATGCCTGTTCATACGACTCTCCTTTCGTGGTTTTCGGGAGCTCTCCCGAAACCTGGTTTTTCCTTACATCCATCAATAGTTGATCGATTATTTATCCAAGGTGTGAGTGCCCGTTGAAATTCCCCATCAAGTACCTCCTTTCTCCACGTTGAGCACATAAAGTTTTTTGGGGCCACTTCCACTTTATTCTGATCGATGTGGCCATGGATCTGTTGAGGAGACTTGGCAAGGCATGAGGAATCGGGCAAACTTCTCATTTTCAAAGTCAGCCAAGTACAAAACTTTTTGTTCTCATTGAGGTGATTTGGAGGGGTCATTATGCCAAGCTCCTTTACACTTAATACTAGATCGGAATCGGGGTCTGACCATCGCCCGAAGCGGGGTATTTTTTAACTATTTTTCAATGGGTTAGGGCTAGGAATGGTAGGGTGGGAAATGCCGAAAGGATTAGTCTGAAAAGTATGAGTGTTTTGGTGTTAATTCAATCGAAAGTTAGAGATTGTCCTGGGCCCATTGCACCGCGTGACGACGGTTATGCACCCTTATTTTCTTGAAAATATTCGAAATATGGGATTTTACGGTGTGCGGGCTGATGCAGAGTTCTTCGGCGATCATTTCATTTGAGTAGCCGAGAGCCAGGATCTTGAGGATGTCGGTTTCGCGTGCGGTTAAGTCGGGGGAATGCGCATCGGCACTTTTCCTGGAGTTGAGGCAGTCAGCGAGCTGTTTCCGCGATGCCCAGATTTCGCCGGAAAGGACAACCTCAATCGCCTTGATAAAAGTTTCCAGGCTGTCATTGGTAAAGAGAAAGCCGCTGACGCCGTGCTTGAGTGATTCCCGGGTATAATCGAAGTCGGGGTTCAAATTGTACATGACAATGTATTGTTGCTTTTGGCCGATTTCGAACAGGGGGAGAATGGCGTGCTGAATCTCTTCACGGCTCTTGCCGATACAGTCGAACAGTAGCAGTTTATGGTCGCATCGGATCTTGTTGTGAAGTACAGCGTCCTGCTGGGAACACTCACTGACGATGCAATTCATATCGAGCCTGTCATTGATGGTAATGGCCAGGGCTTCGTTTTGGGCAGTGCATTTACCGATTATTTCGATGC
>PKTZ01000101.1 GCA_002868925.1 Desulfuromonas sp.
ACCATTTATTTCCTTGGGTAAAGACAAAGTCGTGGGGTCCCGGCCCCACACTCCGGGTTCATTTCTTTATTAAGCCATAAAGAAACGAACCAAAGAAACGGCTCCCTTGCAGGGGGCTTTTCTGCTCAGTCAGTTTGACCTCTTTTGAGATTCGGTAGTAGGGAGATCGCCTCGAGGCGATCTCGCTTCGTCTTCGTGGTTTTCGCGGTCGGTTTGCGTTCTACGAAATGCGCTAACTCGCTTGCCCCTCAAGAGCTGTGGGAGAAAAGCAAAATCCGACCTGACGGATTCACCAGTGCCATTGAATCATCGCAGCCCACTTCAAGCTGGAGAGCCACAGAGGCGCAATATTCGAGATTGGCAGCTTCGTTGAAAAGTGGTTGCGGCAACCGCGAATGCCGTGTCCGCCGCCAGGCGCGTGCTTTCTTTTGCTTCGTTTTCTTTTGTCACGCTGACAAAGAAAATGACGTCGGCTGTCGGGCCGGGACCCGACGGTGTTGATCTTGAATCGACTTATAAGTGGAGGACTTGATAAAAAACTTCGCCGGTTGATCAATCAACACTGAAAGCAGAAAAAAGGGGACGACCCACAATGGATCGGCCCCTTTTCTATATCTTGGACTAACAATCAGCTGCTAGTCAAGCAGCGCCCTAACCTTCTGCTTGATATTGTCGACGGTAAAGCCGAAATGCTGCATCAGCTGATCGGCCGGGCCGCTGGCACCATACCCTCCCATGCCGACGATCAGACCGTTGCTGCCGACGTAACGCTCCCAGCCGAACGGGCTCGCCGCTTCAATCGCAACCCGGTTGGTACAGGTGCGGGGCAGGACCTGGTCACGGTAATCCTCGTTTTGCAGCTCGAACAGCTCCCAGCTCGGCATCGAAACGACGCGGGTGGCAACCCCCTCCTCTTCCAGCTCTTCGGAGGCGGCAAGGGCGAGCGGCAGCTCCGAGCCGGTGGCAATCAGGACCGCGTGTAACTCTCCCGACTCTTGCTTCAGAACGTAGGCCCCCTTCTGCAGCTCGGCCGCATCCGCGTACTGCTCCCGGTCGAGGGTCGGCCAACCCTGGCGCGACAGGATGAGCGCGGTCGGTCCCGACTGGTTGCTGATCGCTGCCTTCCAGGCTTCTACCGTTTCGTTGGCGTCGCCGGGTCGGATTACGGTCAGGTTCGGGATCGAACGCAGTGACGGGAGGTGCTCGATCGGCTGATGGGTCGGACCGTCTTCTCCGAGTCCGATCGAATCGTGGGTCAGCACGTAGATCGTCTGCAGCCCCATCATCGCCGCCAGCCGGATCGGCGGCTTCATGTAATCGGCGAAGACGAGGAAGGTGCCGCCGAATGGGATCAGGCCGGGGGTGTGGGCCAGACCATTCATGACCGCGCCCATGGCGTGCTCGCGCACACCGAAGTGAATGTTGCGCCCGACTGTACAGGCGGTGAAGGAGTCTTCACCCTGCAGGGTCGTGTTGTTCGACGGGCCGAGGTCGGCCGATCCGCCGAGCAGGAACGGGAGTTTCACCGCTAACGCGATCAACGCCTTGCCGCTCGCTTGTCGGGTCGCCAGTTTTTCTCCGGGGGCAAAGGTCGGCAGATCGTCCCAGCCGTTCGGCAAATCACCGTTGGCCGCCTGCTGCCAGCTCTGGAGTTTGGGGCTTTGCTTGACGGCAGCGTTAAATGCCTGCTGCCATTCACTTTCCAGCTTGGCGCCGATCTCTTTGATCTCTCCCATGTGGGAGGCAACATCATTCGGTACCTGGAAGGTCTTTTCCGGGTCAAATCCGAACGACTGCTTCGCGAGGGCCAGTTCATCGCCGCCGAGCGGCGCGCCGTGGGCCGCTGCCGTATCCTGCTTGTTGGGCGCACCGAAGCCGATATGGGAGCGGGCCAGGATCAAGGACGGTCGGGGTGAGTGCTTCGCCTTCTCGATCGCCCGGTTTATGTCTTCGATATTCTCTCCTTCGACATGTTGCACCTGCCAACCGTAACTGAGAAAGCGGGTTGCGACCTCCTCGCTGAAGGCAAGGCTAGTATCGCCCTCGATCGTGATCTTGTTGTCGAGGTAGAGACAGATCAGGTTGCCGAGCCGCAGGTGGCCGGCCAGCGATGCCGCTTCGGATGCGACCCCTTCCATCAGGTCGCCGTCGGAGCAGAGGCAGTAGGTCCGGTAGTCGAACAGGTCGGTATCGAGCGTCCGCTGCAGGAAGCGTCCACCCATTGCCATCCCGGCGGCGACGGCGATACCTTGCCCCAGCGGGCCGGTTGTGGTTTCGATTCCGGGCAGGTGTCCGAACTCAGGGTGGCCGGCGGTCGGGCTGCCGAGCTGGCGGAAGTTTTTCAGATCATCGAGGCTCAGGTCGTAGCCGGAGAGGAAGAGCGAGCTGTAGAGCAGCATCGAAGCGTGGCCGCAGGAGAGGATGAAGCGGTCGCGGCCGGGCCAGTCGGGATTGGCCGGATTGTGACGCAGATGATGGCGATAGAGTAGGTAGGCGATCGGCGCCGCCTCCATCGGGGTGCCGGGGTGGCCGGAGTTCGCTTTTTCAACGGCATCGGCGGCGATCAGGCGGATGGTGTTGATCGTTTCAGTAGAGATCGGATCGAATTTTGACGGCATGATGTCCTCGAACGGAAAAGGTTTTATTACTTATATAAAAGGTTTGTTAACACGAAGGGCACGAAGAACACGAAGAAGATCAAAATCTATATCTCACGCAAAGACGCAAAGACGCCAAGAAAGGCGATAACCTTAAAATCGGTTTAAGGGTTAAAGGCAAAACCGGTTTGTGTTGCTTTTAAGACTTTGAACTTCACCCATAACCCAGATTTTTGCTTCTCTTTGCGGCTTCGCGCCTTTGCGTGAGGCATGCTTTTAAGAATCAGCCTTTCTTCGTGCCCTTCGTAGTGAAAAATCGATTTCGATTGTGCAGCGATTTTTGCATCTTGCAGCAGAGATGTAAAGACCGTAAAAAGCGACCGGCCCGACGTGGAAGGTCACGCGGGCCGGTCTTAGCAGTGCTTGGAGGAAAAAGTATGTTGTACTACGATTGCAGGATAACGAATTACAGGAAAGAAAAAAACGTGATGATCCGCATATATTCGATTTGTGATGAACGGGTTGTCACTGTGCAGATACGCAGCGATTCTAGGAGATAGCGCAGTGGTCGAACAGGGCGGCAAGCTTTTCTTGACGGCTCCCCTGCCAGCGGGCGAGGAGCCGTTCGGCCAACGTGGTGCCGCTGCTGATGACCTCTTCGAGGACATCGAGGTAGATGGTCTCGTCGAGGCCCCGGTCGTTGCTCGCCTTCTGCCGCTGCAACCCCTCACGGGCGAGCTCGAGGATATCGGCGCCGATCTCCTGCAGGGTCCGCCCGGCATGCGCGGTCTTCAAACCTAATTGCCAGGCGTTGCGATAGGACTGCTGCAGCTGATCGACGTCGAAAAGCCGCATCGCTTCGGATTGAGCAGTCGGGTCGTAGAAGAGCCCTTTGAGCAGGGCGGCGGCGGCAAAAGAGAATTCGCGTGGCAGGGCATCGGCCGAACGAACCTCGAGCTGTGGGCGGAGGCGGATCTCCGGAAAGAGGGTGGAGAGATGCAGCTCCCAGTCGGCCATCGTCGCCCGGTGTCCAGAGGCTCCCTCCGCCCAGAATTGGGCAAAGGTGAAGCGCTCGCGGGTCAGGTCGAGGTAGCGGCCGTCCCGGACGATGAAGTACATCGGCACCTGCAGGGCGTAGTCGACATAGGTCTGGTAGGAGGCGTTCTCATCGAACAGCGCCATGACCAGCCCGGTCCGGTCCGGGTCGGTCTGTCCCCAGAGGTGGCCCCGGGTCGAGAGGTAGCCGGAGGGTTCGCCGCACAGGAGTGGCGAGTTGGCGAAGAGGGCGTAAAGGAGCGGCGCCAGCATCATGCCGAGCCGCAGCTTTTCGATGCAGTCCTGTTCGTCGGTAAAGTCGAGGTTGACCTGGATGCCGGCGCTCATGGTCATCATCTCGCGCCCGTAACCGCCGAGGCGCTTCATGTAAGGCCCCATGATCCGGTATCGCTCCTTCGGCAGCCATTCGATCTGGTCGAGGGGGGAAAACGGTTGCAGGCCGAGGCCGAGAAAGGCGAGCCCGATTTCCCTCGCCTTGCCGGAGATATCATCGACGTGGTGAACAAGGTCACCGTGGCAGCAGTGGATGTCGGAGCAGAGCGCCCCGGAGAGTTCGAGCTGGCCGCCCGGTTCGAGGGTGATCGACGATCTATCGCAACGCAGGGCGATCAGGTGCCGGTTTTCGTAGACCGGTTCCCAGCCGCCGGCGGCATGAATGCGGGTGAGGAGTTCTTCGATCCGGTTGTAGGGGGCCGCTTCGCCGGTTTCAGCATCGACGACCAGCTTTTCGAGCTCGGTGCCGATATACCGGTGCTCCTTGCTGCGGGCACCAACGGCCAGGTAGGCGCCGAGCTGCTCCTTGTTTTCGACCGGTTGTGCGGCCTGTTCCGGACTCAGTGGAGACATGCTATTAGCCTAACACGAAACGGTCGTCGACGAAGCGGGAATTCGACATATTACGAATTCAAATATCGTGGGATGTTCTCGGCGATGGTCTCGAAAATTTTGGTGAACTCCTGTTCGTTCCTCTCCAGCAGGGTGATCCGGAAACCGAGCTCCGGAGTAAAGAAAGAAGAGAGCGGAACCACGCAGATACCGGTCGAGGCGAGCAAGAAGTAGACGAATCGTTTGTCGAGGCTGGTGCCCGGCTCGTTGACCAATCCTTCGACCAAGGTCTTGACCTCGGGGTTGTCGATCGGCAGGGTCTGCTTGTCGTTTAGGACGCCACGCTCGAAGGCGATGCTCATGTAGAAGGCGCCATTGGTCCGGTTGCAGCGGATCCCCGGGACCGACTTCAGGATATCGTAAGCGATATTGGAGAAACTTTCGTAACGAGCGATCCGCTCCTTGAGCCAGCCATTGTACTCTGGATGGCTGAGGATCGGCGGGATCGCCTTCTGCGGCAGAGTAGTCGAGCAGACTTCGACCATCTTCGAGTCGAGGATGCTCTGGGTGTAGCGTTTGAACATCGGGTCCTTGTCGGCGTTGTAGACCTCGATCCAGCCGCAGCGCGAACCGGGCCAAGGGAGTTCCTTGCTGATCCCCTTCATCGAAATCGCCGGGACGTCGTCAATCAGGTCGGAGAGCGGCTTGGTCGATTCACCGTTGTAGACGAGGTTCTGGTAGATCTCGTCGGCGATGATGAACAGGTCGTACTCTTTGGCGATAGCGACGATCTCCTTGAGGATCCGCTCCGGCCAGACCGCCCCGGTCGGGTTGTCCGGGTTGATGACCAGGATGCCGGAGATGGCCGGGTTGTACTTGACCGAAAGGCGCAGGTCATCGAGATCCGGGTACCAGTTGTTATTCGGGTCGAGGCGGTAGCAGACCGGCTTCTGACCGGCGTGGGCGGCCTCGCCCGAGGAGTGGGTCGAGTAGGTCGGGGTCGGTCCGATCACGCGGGATTCGCGGCGGAGCAGGCCGTAGACCTTCTGGATGGCATCGCCGAGACCGTTGAAGAAGATGATGTCGTCGGCGGTGATCTGGGTCTTGCCACGCTTGTTGGTCATTTCCGCCAGGAATTGCCGCGTTTCCGGAACCCCGCGGGTCGCGCAGTAACCGTAGGTACAGTCCTTCATCGCCAGGTCGGCCACGATCTTTTTCATCCAGTCGGGGATCTTCTCCCCCTTGGCGATCGGGTCACCGATATTCTCCATGTTGGTCTTGATTCCGAGGGACTTGAGCTTGTCGGCTATATCGACAATAGCCCTGATTTCATAGGTCAGCTCCCCGGCGCCGATGTGTACGATGTTGTTACGCATGTCGTGCTCCTGTCGGACTGCTTTTACGCAGCGTGTTGTTCAAAAAACAATAAAAAAGGCCATGGCTTCACTGCCATGGCCTTATATTGGTATCGTGATGCGTGATCAGGCGAAGGGCAGTGAAGCGAAAACAGCATAGCGCGCGGCCTGCGCTGCGGCCGCCGCGGTGGTTGCTCGTTCTGCTTTTGCCATTGCCAGAATCATCCGTTACTCCTTGGAAAAATGAACTATCATAGCCGCTTGGGAAAGTCAATCATTTCCTGTGCGATGTGGTAAAAACAGCTATCTTCTCATCCCGGTGGGGATTCCTAGATGGCACCGCTCTCTTGCAAAAGCGCGGACAGCCGTTGCGCCAACTTTTCGTAGCCGGAGGCGTTCGGGTGGATCGAATCGCTTTTCAGATCGCGCTCGGAGAGGATATCGCTGAGGATCTCTTCGGCGCAGGGGATGTCGTACTCTTTGGCCAGTTCGGCGTAATAGGGGGCCGGATCGAGCAGGAGCCCCAGCTGCGGTACGGCAATCAAAACAACAGGGATGCGGTGCGCCTGTGCCATCTCGATCATCGTTTTGAGGTTTGCAATAATCTGCTTTTGGCTGTGGCGACGCAGGATGTCGTTGCCGCCGTGACAGAGGATGAGCAGGTCGGGTTGGTATTGGTCGAGCAGGGCGGGCAGGCGCTTCAGTCCGTCTGTCGTCACCTCGCCCGGGATGCCGGCATTGATCACCCGGCGCCCGATCAGCGCCTGCAGCCGGGCCGGGTAGCTTTCACCGTTTCTGGCGCCGGTGCCGTGGGTCAGGCTGTCACCGAAGGCGAGGATGACGGCATCGCCGGCAAGGGGGGCGATCTCCGGAGTCCGGCTGCAGCCCGGCAGGAACAGGAGGAGCAGGACTAACAGGAGTGCCGCTNATAAGGAGTTGATCAGTAGCGCCTCTTGCGCCGTCCGCTGCGGCCGATCATCCAGCCGACGAAAAGGACACCGGCCCCGGCGAGGAACCACTTGATGTAAAAGGTCATCAACAGATAGGCGTTGTCCTCGCGCAGGGTGTTCAGCTCGTCGGTCAGGCGGTCGTTCTCCTGTTGTAGGCTCTGCCGCGCCTTGACCAGGGAGACGACGTCGCCGGAGGCTTCTTTCAACGCGATCAACTCTTTTTGCAGCCCGTCCCGTTCGGATTCCGCTTTTTTAAGCTGGCCGGCGCCCTCGGCGATCTGTTTTTTCAGATCAGAGAGGCTTTCTTCCAACTCGTCCGTCTCCTGGTCGAGGGTCGAATCCTTCTTGTTGAGTGCGCTGTTCAGCGTGGCGATCTTCTTTTTTTGTGCCTCGATCTGCTGATTCAGTTCGGCGATAATGGCGCTCTTCGGCCGTTTTTTGGTCAGGTACTGTTTCTTAACGTAGCCTTCGACGCCGTCTGCTGTCCGGACCTTGGAATAGGTGTCTCCCTCTTCGAGCAGTTCGCCACCTTCATCGGATTTCAGGGTTTTCAGAATCTTGGCCGAATCTTCGGGTTGTTCACGAACGGTAACGACCAACCAATCGCGGACATAGATCGTCTCGGCGAGCGCCGCGCCGGTGCCGGCAACGGTCAGCAGCAGGGTTACAAGCAGGGTTACGATGAATTTCAAAACAGCCTCCTTCGATAAAAACAATGACAAGCTATTGAATTTATAGACAATAAAGCAGAAGGCGACCGGGAATCAAGTGTCAATTCCCGGTCGCCGATATTTCGGAGACGGATCAGTTGCTCTGTCGGGGTGTGTTTTTGGCCAGGCCGTCGGTCGGAAAAGTGATGATATCTTCGAGGATGGCCTGGGTTTCACCGATGTAGACGTCCTTGGCCGCACTCTCGCGCCAGGCTTCGGGATCGTCGCCGGTGCCGTGCGGTGCCACGGGGGAGTCTTCTTCGTCATCGGCCATGCTGTTAATTTCATTACGCTGCTGGCGGATGGCGGCGATGTTGAGCGGCCGCTCGGTCTTGTCGCTCCGCTCCTTGGCCCGGGCTGCATTCTTCATGATGCGTTGAAACTCCTCGTTGGCAGCAACACGCTTTTGGCTTAGCTCTAACAATTTTTTCTCGATCGAAGGGGACGAAACACCCCATTTTTCGTAGACAACCGGCTTGACCGTGTCCCAAGGTAGGGAGTAGTCACTGTACTGTTCGCCGGTTTTCAGGTGACTGAGGCGATCGGGCAGGATGATGTCGGGGATGATACCGCGGTACTGGGTCGATTCCCCGCTGACCCGGTAGAATTTCTGGATGGTCACCTTCAGCGCGCCGAGCGGTTTGTATTGTGACATATTGCGGAACGGCAACCTCCGGTCGAGCTCAAGGATCGCCTGCACCGTCCCTTTGCCGTGGGTGTGGGCGCCGCCGATGATAACGGCCCGATTGTAATCCTGGAGTACTCCGGCAAGGATTTCGGAGGAGGAGGCGCTGAACTGGTTGACCATGACCGCCATTGGGCCGTCGTAAATGGTCGTGCCGCTTTCGTCGGCATGTGTGCTGATATCGCCGGCGCTGTCCCGGACCTGTACCACCGGGCCTTCCTTGATGAAAAATCCGGCAATTTTGACCGCATCGGTCAAAGCGCCGCCGCCGTCATTGCGCAGATCGATAATCAGACCGTCAATCTTTTTTTGCTTGAATTTGTCCAGTTCGGCACGGACATCGTCGGTGACGTTGCGCCCCTTCTCACCGTGCCCCTTTGTAAAATCACGATAAAAGCTCGGAATCTTGATGTAGCCGAACTTCAGATTGTTCTTTTCCAGAACCGTTCCCTTGACAAAAGTCTCCTCGATCTGTACCACGTCACGGACGATCGGGATGACGACGATGCGGGCATCCGGTTTCTTGATCGTCAGGCGGACCTCGGTCCCCTTCTTGCCGCGGATCAGGCTGACCGCGTCGCGCAGCCGCATGTCGACGATGTCGACCGGCTCGTCGGCACCCTGAGCGACTTTTAGGATAAAATCTTCGGATTCCAGCTCTCCCTGGCGGGCGGCGGCGCTACCCGGAATAACCCGGATTACCTTGATGTAGCCGTCCTCTTCACGCAGGGTGGCGCCGATCCCTTCGAGCGAACCGCGCATGTGGATATCGAAGTCTTCCTTGTCTTTCGGCGGCATGTAGTTGGTGTGGGGGTCATAGGCGCGGCTGACGGCGTCGATGTAGGAATTGAAATAGTCCTGTTCGGTGTTTTTCAGCAGCCGGGAGAAGAGGTCACGGTAGCTCTTGGCGATCTTCTCCCTCGCCTCTTTCTTCCGTTCAGTCTCGGTGCGGGCCTCGACCTCGCTCTCTTCGTTGTCGACGTTCGCCTTTTCCTCTTCTTCCAGTTCGAGATAGCGATTGATCACCTGGTACTTGAGGATCTTGCGCCAACGGTCTTTCAGCTCCGCCTCGGTGGCGGCGAAGTCGAGCTTGTCCGGATCGGTCTCGATACTCTCCTTGCGGGTAAAGTCGAAGTAGCGTGCCAGCAGGTCCTCGACGATCTTGGACGTCGCCTCGATCCGGTCACGGATGATTTCGGTGGTCACCAGCGGAAAGCGGATATCGCCGGACTTGAGCTCATCGTCGATCTTCTGGCGATAGGGGTTGAGAACAACAAGGTCCGGTTTGAGCAGAAACCGTTTCTGGCTGTCGAGGTTTTTCAGGTAGAGCTCGAACGCCGCTTCGGAGAGTTCGTCGGCAACCTCCTTGTGGCTGTAGTGATTGCGCGGCAGGCTCTCTTTGATCATGTACCCGAGCAGTCGAGCCCGGTCGTGGTTGTATTTGAGGGTCGCGGTCGAGGCGAACCCTGACCCGAACAGCAGGGTGGTCAGCAGGGCCGCAATAACGAGTCTGGCAGATAAAGATCTGAACAACATAGCGATTCCGTTCGTTTATTGAGTTTCAAATTACTATTATCGCTTGAAACGGGGGTGGGCGACAAGGGGTTAATTGAAAAATGGAACGCTGTGGCTCTCCAGCTTGAAGTGGGCTGCGATGAATCTACAAAACTAGTGATTCCAACATTAAACATCTGGGACATCCCCCGGTGGAGCAGGAGACAGTCCCTTTGTATTCACCAAAAAAAAGGGCCGATCCGAAGATCGGCCCATATTGAATGAAGGAAGAGTCGTTTAGTTACAGTCAGCAATTGTATCATCTGCATAGCTGCGTGTACCGTTCGGATCAGCATGAGGAATCATCGTGCCATCGGCATCAATGATCGCGACATCGTCGCCAGATTCGTTGTAATCACCCAGTTGTCCGGCAAGTTGCTTGATCTTCTTCATAGCTTTCCGCTTTTCCTTCTTGCCGCTGGCGTCATCAGCGTCAGCCAATGCGTCCTGCATAGCTGTTTTGAGCTCATCCGAAAGCGGTGTGCCGTTGGTCAGGCTGTCGTTCAGCATCGCTGCGAGCAGCTGCCACGAACCCTGCAGCTGAGCCTTGCAGATATTGTTACGCTTGTCGCCGTCGGACTCTTTTGCTACCGCAGCCTGGAAGATACCGAATACGTCGGAACAGTCATTCAGTACCTTCCACCCGAGGTTAGCTGTACCGCCGAGGTGGTCTTCAAAGACATGACAGGTATAGCCAAACTCGACCGCGCCATCAAAGATGTCGCCATCGCTACCATGGGTTCTCCAGAAGCCGATGGTCCGGGTTGCGCCGTCTTCTTGTTCAACGTCGCATGTGTCGTCGTCGCTTTCCGTACCGTCGTTGGTGAGGCCGTAGTAATCCGGGAGATCCCAATTGACATCAACCATGTTGTAGACAGAGTCGCCGGTGGCGGTGGTACCCGCTTCGAAACGCAGGCAGCCGTCACTCGGATCTGCGTCATAGGCGCATCCGCCGTCATCCGGATGGATTGTTGTGCTTTCGTTGATGCCGAGGAGTGCATCGATGACATCAATATCGAGCTCAACGTCTCCGGTATTGGTGATGTCAATCTGGAAGTTAGCCGATTGCCCTTCCGGTACCGGTTCAGAGAGACAGGATTTGGTGACCGTCAGGCTCGGGGCGATCAGGTCAACACTGTGATCGTCCGACGCGCTTGAGGCGTTGCCGAAGGCATCTTCAGCCTGAACGACAACTTCGTCGAGGAACGGATCCGGATCTCCTACCTGGGTGACACGTTGGAAGGTGAAGGAGCAGCTGTCGCCGGAAAGGATGGTGGCGGGGCAGTCTGCATCATAAGCAGCTTTGATGCTGTACAGTCCATCGACAAAGTTTTGGTCTGTCACGGATGTAATTGTTGCATCATCGGCGTTGTTCATGATCGTCACGTTGTAGATAACCGTGTCGCCCGTCTTGCTGTAGCCCGGACCTTCCTTGGTGACCGTCAGGTCAACA
>PKTZ01000023.1 GCA_002868925.1 Desulfuromonas sp.
GGCCGCATCTTCGATCCCGAGCGGGCCCGGAAGAACGTGGCGCTGAACCGGTTCGAAGCCATCGACGAAGCCGACGGGTAACGTGCATCTCTTGCGTTGTTTGCAGCAACATGGTGACCGGACAGTCATGAACCGATATCGAACATTGCAAAGTCTCTAAATTTCTGTTTTAATTAATGTATTTATTACCGATTAAGTAATTAAATGCAATTTCCGTCCTTATTCATCCAGGAAGGGGCCGATATGCAGGGAAGAGCCATTTGTGCCAGATGCCGGAACCCTCTCCCCGAGGAATTCCCGATCGGTGAAATCAGTAAAGGCATCTGCGATGAGTGCGCGGAGCAGCTGCTCCACTATGACGCCGTCCCGCTGCAGCAGCTTATCGAGACACTCCCGGTGCCGATCATGGCAGTAAATGATGATGCCGTGGTCCTGACTGCAAACCGTACAGCGACCGAACTTCTCGGCAAGGAGTTGTCGGAGATCCAGCAGCAACGGGGCGGCAATGTCATGGAGTGCAATTATGCCTGGCTGCCGGAGGGGTGTGGCCGCACCGTGCACTGCACCGGCTGCACCATCCGCCAAACGGTGATGTCAACGCACGAAGACGGGATCAGCCGCTACCGGGTCGAAGCGTATTACGACATGCGCAGCGAAAACGGTCCGGTCCGGATGAAGACTTTTGTCAGCACTGAAAAGGTCGGTGACGTCGTCCTGCTCCGCATCGACGACATGGAAGCAGCGTAATCGTAACAAGAGGAGCCCGTTTGAAGAGTCTCCCCGGCAAAAGCAGCCTGCTCAACCCTGCCCAACAGGCTGGAGGGTTCGTCCTTCTCTCCGTCCTCGCTCTTCTCGGCAACTACTTTTCACTCTCCATCGGATTCAACGTCGACTTCATTTTCGGCAGCGTCGCCGGCTTGATCGCCGTCGTCCTGCTCGGACCGGCACTCGGCACAGCCGTCTCGACAATCGGAGCCGGGTACACTTTCGTTCTCTGGAATCACCCCTACGCCATCATAATTTTCGGGCTCGAGGCGCTCTGGGTCGGACTGGTGCGTAAAAGAAAACCGACCGCTCCACTGTTCATGGTCGACCTGCTCTATTGGGTGATCATCGGCATCCCCCTGGTCTTTGTCTTCTACTACGGGGTCATGGACCTCAATATGCGGGGGGCGGCAATTATCGCGATGAAGCAGTCGCTCAACGGCATCAGCAACACCATTCTTGCCAGCATCATCATCGGTTATGCCGTGCTCCGCAAATGGCTGCGCCTGCCGCTCGGAAGCGTCCGTAAAAATGCCTATATTATTTTCGAATCGATGGCTTTTTTATTGCTGATCCCCTGTATCGGCGGCCTGATCTACATGAACCAGCGCGACGTCGCGGAAGCCCAGTCCAACTTGGCGAAACGACTGCAGCAATCGAACTATGAGGCGAACTGGCTGGTTGGCGAATGGCTCGACCGGCACGGAAACGCGGTCGAACAGCTGGCGATAGAAGGCTCACATCTCGGATTCGCCTCCTCCGACGAACTGCAGCGGATAGTTGTCGAAACCCACAGGCTCTTCCCCTCCTTTCACAACATGTTCATCGGCGATCCCGGCGCGACCACCCTCGCCTTCGACCCGCTGATCAACGAACGGGGTGAATCGACAATCGGCATCAACTTCGTCGATCGTCAATGGTTCAAACGGTTGAAAACGACGAAGCGTCTGGTCATATCCGATGTCTTCACCGGACGGGGCGGCATTTTCGAACCGATCATTTCGATATCCTACCCGATCGTCAAAGAAGACCGAATGACCGGCTTCGCCCTCGGAGCAGTCAACCTTGACCAGATGCACTCCTTCATCGACAACCTGGCGAAGCAAAGCGGGCTCGACTTCACCCTACTCGATCGCAGTGACAACATCGTTATTGCCACAAACGGAGAGAGAAAACCGCTTGACCACTTCAACCTCGGCACCCTTGCCGGAAGCAGTCAGCTGATCAACAACGTTTTCCTTAACCTGCCCAAATCGGAAAAAAACGTGACCCCGATGCAGGCCTGGAAAACGGCCACTCTTTACACGCAAACCAAAATCGAACAGACCGGTTGGACCATTCTGAGCGAAGGGTCGCTCGCCCCGGTACAGCAGAGCGTCTATAACAGTTCGATCATGAATATGGCGGTCATCTACCTGCTGCTGCTGGTTACCAGCGGCGTCTCGGCCCTGGTCAGCCGCTTCCTCTCGCAGCCCCTGCATCAACTCGCCCGGGTCAGCGCCGATATCCCGGAGAAAATCGAGTCTGGAAGCCAGATCGATTGGCCTGTCGCCAGAAGTCAGGAAGTCGCCGACATGGTCGAGCATTTCAAGGTGACCGCCACTGAACTGCAGTCCAAAATCCAGGCCCTCAGAGAACATAGCGAGAACCTGGAAGCAACCGTTGCCGAACGTACCGCCGAACTGCAACAGAGCATGGATGAATCGGAGCGGACCAAAACCCTGTTGCAGGCCATTCTCGACTCGGCCCCGGTGGCGGTCGCCTGGGCCGACGAGGAGATGAATACCGAATACCTGAACCGGCGCTTTACCGAACTGACCGGATATGACATCGAAGATATTCCGACCTTGGAGACATGGTCTGAGAAGGCATATCCGGACCCGGAATACCGGAAAGAAATATCTGAATTTCGACAACAGGTTCTGGTTTCGGAGCAAGGCACGAGTACATCGGAAAAATTCGAGGCTTGGATAAACTGCAAGGACGGCAAAAAAGTTTGCTGCCTTTGCTTTACGACCAATATCATGGACGGTAAATACCTCGCCATCCTCTCCGATATCACCGACCGCAAGATAAGCGAAGAACAGCTTGACTCCTACGCCCGGTCACTCAACGTTTTACTGCAGGAGGTCAACCACCGGGTCAAGAACAACCTGGCGCTACTGATCGGGATGCTCAACCTTGAATCCCGGCACCGTGAAAACGAAGCATATCGCGATTTTATTGCTGAAATTGTCGGTAGAGTCCACGCACTCAGTGTGGTGCATTCGTTGCTGTCAAGCAGCGCCTGGCGGCCGATCAACCTTCGTGAACTCAGCACCAAGATTGTCAACGGCGCCCTGACCGGAACGCACAAGGGTAAAGTGGAGATCTCGGCCACCGATCTCACCATCGAAGCCTCACAGGCGCACAACCTGGCGCTGGTCCTCAACGAACTGACAACCAACAGCATCAAGTACGCCGGCGCTGACAAGCCGGTCGAAATTGCGGTCACGATCGAAGCCGACGACGATGAAATCGCTCTCGTTTTCCATGACAACGGGCAGGGCTATCCGCAAAAAATCCTCGACGATGGCGGCAAAAGCGCCGGCATCGGCCTGCGGATGATCCGGGGGATCGTCGAAATGAGTCTTTACGGTAACATACTGTTCAGAAACGACAACGGCGCCGTCACCGAAATCCGCTTCAAAAAAGACTTCGGCGAGGAGACCGAAAATGCATGAAAAAATAAGTTACAGGATCGTCATCGCCGAAGATGAATACCTGATCGCTGCCGACGTTGAAGAAGCGGCCAGCCAGGCCGGGTACGATGTCGTCGGCATTGCCCCTGACGGCAAACGGGCACTGGAACTGATCGACGAGCACTCGCCGGATATCGCTATCCTCGACATCCAGATGCCGCATATGAACGGACTGGAGGCAGCACGACAAATCCGCGACCGGTTCGCCATTCCGACGATCATCATGACCGCCTATGAATCACCGGACGTTCTCGCCGAGGCGAAGGAGGCCGGTATCGGTGCCTACCTGGTCAAGCCGCCGACCGCGGCCAAGCTGCAACGTTCGGTCGAAGTGGCGATGGCCCGCCACGAAGACATGATGGCGCTGCGAGAGACAAACACCAAACTGCAGAAAGCACTGGAAGAAATCAGAACCCTGCGCGACATCCTGCCGATCTGCTGTTTCTGTAAAAAAATCCGTGATGACGAGGGTTACTGGAATCAGGTCGAAACCTACATCTCAAAGCATACCGGAACCAGGTTCACGCACGGTATCTGCCCCGAGTGCATGGACAAGCATTACAAACTGGAGCCACCGGGGAAGGCTTCTCCCGACAAAGAATAACGGCTCGACAATCCCACCAAGAGCACATCACCACGAAGGAAGTCTGATTCGTAAAAGCTTGTCTCACGCGAAGGCGCAAAGCCGCGAAGGAAAGCCAAAAGCACTTGTTTCAGGTGAAAGTCAAAATCCTGAAAGCAACACAACAGGGTTTTGGTTTTAAACCACAAAATAAGACTTTTTTCGGTTTTGATTCTCTTCGCGCCTTCGCGGCTTTGCGTGAGAAACAGATTTTAATTTCCTTTGTGCTCTTCGTGCCCTTCGTGGTCAACCATTCAAAAAAAGAGGGACAGTCCCCGTGCGGGGACAGTCCCTTTGTTGCCGGTATTCGCGTTAAATCGAACGGTTAAATTACCCCTTGTTCGCCTCGACGTATTGTCGGATACGGGCGAGG
Organism: Desulfuromonas sp.; assembly: GCA_002868925.1. Taxonomy (GTDB): domain Bacteria; phylum Desulfobacterota; class Desulfuromonadia; order Desulfuromonadales; family UBA2294; genus BM707. The sequence goes on from PKTZ01000023.1 coordinate 4,502, forward strand.
GCCGACTCGTCGATATCGACAAAGTGGACACCGAGACCGTCGGGGTATTCCGGCTTGATCGGGTCAGGCCGGCGATTCAGCCAGGCCACATCGCCCCGGCAGTTGATCGTCTCGGCATCATCCTCTTCGAGTTTGAAAGTCATCTCGATCCGGGTGCCTATTTCATACGGCTCCCGGCTATCGATAAAGAGACCTCCCTCGCCGATGTCGAGGCCGATCCCGAGAAATGAGTCCCCGTCGATTTTACACTCCATTTCGAACAGGCACCCCTTACGCTGTTCGCGCGGCTGCATGTCACTATACGGATCCGGTTCCGGATCCGGTTCGATCTCCGGCAGTTCCTGTTCATCCGCTTCCTCGGTTACGAGTTCCAGCTCTTCCAGGATCTCCTCTTCGTACTCCTTGTCGACCTGCGTCACCGGAAGTTCGGCCGGGTCAGCCGCGGCGTATTCCGGGAAATCCTGTTCAAACTGTTGTTTCGCCCGGCTCTTCTTCTTTCCGGCAGCGGAGCGGGTCAGCAGGAAACAGACACCGACTACTACGAGCAGGATGGCGACGACAATCGCCGCATAGAGCGGACTGAAACCGGCCGCTTCGGCCGGAGCGGGTGCGTTATCACTCTTTTGCACAGCCGGCTTTTGTTCAGCAGGTTTTTCAGATGGCTTTGCCGGCTCCTTCACACCTTCCTGTTCGGGTGAGGTGCTTTTTTCATCGGCCGGTTGCTGCGTCGGTGCCGGTGCGGCAGGCTTTGTCGCC
>PKTZ01000156.1 GCA_002868925.1 Desulfuromonas sp.
GGTCGGCAGGGCGGAGAGGTCGCGCATCCCGAAAAACTCGAGAAATTCCTTGCTCGTTCCGTAAATCAACGGCCGGCCCGGGACATCCTTCTTGCCGAGAATACGGATCAACTGCTTTTCGAGCAAAGTTTTAAAGACCCCGCCCGAATCGACGCCACGCAGGTATTCGACTTCGGCGCGGGTCACCGGTTGGCGATAAGCAATGATGGCGAGGGTTTCTAGAGCCGCGCGGGAAAAGCGGAACGGGCGGGTTTTGACCAACTTCTGAACCACGTCGGAACATTCCGTACGGGTCCTGAGCTGGAACCCTTCTGCAACCTCCTCGAGAATGATCCCGCGCTCGGCGGATTGATACTCCGCCACCAGCTCTTCGAGCAGCTTTCTCGCCTCCCCCTTCCTGACCTCCAGGATTTCGGCGATCCGCTCAACCTTGATCGGCGATTCCGAAACAAAGACCAGAGCCTCGATATTTTTACGCATATCATTCGTAGCCAAGAGTATCATCTCCCAGTTCGAGCGAGGCGGTCGTCTCTTCTTCGACAACCGCAGGATGTATCCAAATACTGCCACATCGGCTGTTCTGCATCAACCTGATCATCCGCAACTTGACCAGCTCCAGCATCGCCAGGAACGTGACAACGATCATTTCCCGCTCCGGCTTATCGTCAAAGATTTCAAGAAAAGCGACGCCATCCCCTTTTTCCATCAGCGACAGGATATGGTTGATTCGTTCGGTTACGGTCAGCCGCTCGATGTTGATCTCATGGATGAAAGGATCGGAAGTCTCCTTGAGCAGGCGTTGAAAGGCATCGACCAGCTCAAACAGGCCGACCGCCACCATCTCCTCGCCGTCCTGGCCGACCACGAGCTCGGGCGACTGGAACTTGCGCGCGAAAACGTCCCGGTTGAGATACGGCATCGCCGACAGGGACTCTCCGGCATCCTTGTATTTCTGATATTCGAGCAGTCGCCGCACCAGCTCGGCGCGGGGATCGAGCTCTTCCTCGTCCGTTTCGTCATCTTCGTGTTGCGGCAGCAGCAACTTCGACTTGATATGAAGCAGGGTCGCCGCCATCAGCAGGAACTCGCCGGCGACATCGAGATTAAGGCTCTTCATCGTATCGAGGATCGCCAGATACTGTTCGGTGATCGCGGCGACCTGGATATCGTAGATATCCATCTCGTTCTTCTTGATGAGATGGAGCAGCAGGTCGAGCGGCCCCTCGAAATTTTCGATTTTTATCTCGTAAGCCATAAAAGAACCGTCACTGTCCGAGCAGAAAACGCATGACCTTATCGACGACGAAGACCTGCGGGCCGGCCATCACCCCGACGATGTAAAAAATGATCGGAGCCAAGAAAAGACGCCAGACATCGGTAAAGAAAATAATAAAAATCAACAGGATGAACCCGAACGGTTCAAATTTGGCCAGGATAGCCGCCTGTTTCGGCGGTAGCAGACCGGCCAGGACCATGCCGCCATCCAGCGGCGGGATCGGAATCAGATTAAAGACCCCGAGGATAACATTGACGTAGAGCCCGAAGGCCGCCATCAGCTTCAGTGGTTCGAGAAACAGGGCGCCGTTCTCGGCCGCAAACGATTCAGGCAGGTAGAGAAAACCACGCAACAGCAGGGCAAACAGCCCGGCCAGAACGAAATTGCTGATCGGCCCGGCGAGCGAGACCAGCACCATCCCTTTTTTCGGCGCCTGCATGTTGCCGAAATTGACCGGAACCGGCCGCGCCCAACCGAAACCGAAAAAGAGCAACGCCAGGGTTCCGACCGGATCGAGATGCTTGAACGGGTTGAAGGTCAACCGCCCGAGCAGGCGAGCCGTCGGGTCGCCCATCCGGTCGGCAATATAGCCGTGCGAGACCTCGTGCAGGGTTACGGCGAGCAGCGCCGGAACCAGCATGATCGAGATTTTAGTGAGGATACTTTCCACGTAATGGCCTGAAGCCGTCCTTTAATAATTCAGCCTTAAAAACTTCGTTGCGAAGCAGGGAAAACAAATAAGCAATCTAGCCTTTGTAGCAGATCGATTCAACCAAAGTCAACATCGCTGAAGCGGGAGGATAACTTCGTCGGCCAACCTTCGAAATCACACGAAACTGACTGAAATCACGTGTCAAAAAATCGGGAAAACCGTTTTTTAACAAGCATAATTTCTTCGTCGCGACTGGCAACCCGGCCATTGAGTCGGGCATCGAGCAGAGTATCGAGGATTTTTTTGTAATGGGGACCTTCGCCGATGCCGAGTCGACGCAGATCGTTGCCATCCAGCGAAGAGGAAACCTGCTGCAGGTGAGTAAAGAAATGGGATACCCATTGGCGCGCTTCCTCGTTGTCGCAACGGACCATAATGTAGAGCAGAGTCTCGGTCGAAAACGGCGCCAACCAACGATAGAGCTCACTGTTTTTCGGGGCCTGCCCCTTCTGCTTGCGCCGGGAGAGCCGTCTTAAAATATCGTGCGCGAGCCGTCGTTCGTCCGACACGATCTTCCTGACCCGCGGCGGCACCGCCAGTCTCTGGCAAAGCTCCCTCGCCTCCTTCAAACTCAGGTCGGCCATCAGGCAGTAGAAGTAGATGAGCCAGGGCCGATAAGAAACCCCGGTAAAGAGCAGATCATACCAATGGATTACTTTCGCCGCCTCCCCGAACCCCGCTTCGATGGTGCGGCTCCATTTCAATTTGGGGTGGAGGTAAGCGAGGAGCTCGAGCTCGGACATCCTTTGTACCGAAGCGGTCGGATCCGGCTCCTTGAAGATGATCTTGAGCTCGTTGTAGACCCGCGGCCCGGCCACCTTGTCGATAAATCCCATGCGAACCGCGCTGCGCAACAGTGACTCGGTGTGCTTGCCGAGGCGAAACCCGAGCCGCTGCTCGAACCGGATAGCCCGGAAAACCCGGGTCGGATCCTCGACGAAACTCAGGTTGTGCAGAACCCTGATCGCACCCAGGCGCAGGTCCTTCTGCGCCTGGTAAAAATCAATCAGGTCTCCGAACCGCTCCTGGTTGAGGGCAATCGCCAGGGTATTGATGGTGAAGTCGCGCCGGTAAAGATCGAGCTTGATCGAGGCGTGTTCGATGTTCGGCAGCGCCGCCGGTTCGATGTAGTACTCGATCCGGGTCGATGCAATATCGACCTTGAAACCGTCCGGGAAGATCATGACGGCGGTTCCGAACTTCTGATGCGAACGGATCCGGCACTGGTGCTGTTTGGCAAAGGCCTTGGCAAAGGCGATGCCGTCCCCCTCGACGACGATGTCAACATCGAGGTTTTTTTTGCGCAGCAGCAGGTCCCGCACGAAGCCACCGACCACGTAAACATCGACCTTCTCCTGCTTCGCACAGTCACCGATTGTCTGCAGCAGCTCGAAAACGGCTTGCGGCAGTTGGTCGTGCATCAACTTAAGCAGTTGCCGCTTCTTCAGTGAATGCTGGGCCGAACCTTCATCGAGATCGGACATGTCCTGGCCATCAGTGACCAGGTGCCGCAACAGGTCGGTCCGGGTGATAACCCCGACCAGCTTCCTTTTATCGACGACCGGAACGATCCGCTGGCCGAAGCCGACGATCATCTCCTGCAGTTTGTCGACCGAGGTCTGCGGGTCGACCGTCTCGATATCACTGTTCATGTAATCCCTGACCGGGGCCTCGGTCAATTCATGGTAGGCCGCCTTGTCGGCGGTTTGCCGGCTGATGACGCCGACGACCCGGTCGTTCTCGATAACCGGCAGGGCATTCAGGTTGTAGCGGGTCAGAACCTGTCGGGCCTCGCCGATCGAACTTTCCCCGTCGACCGTTTTGACCGGCGCCGACATCAGGTGTCGCGCCTGCCATTGCGGGTTGACATGCTTTTTCAAGATCTCCGGGAACCGCTCGAGGACCTGGACCAGAGTCAGATCGCGCACGGTGCCGGAGGCGGCAAAGGAGTGCCCGCCGCCGCCGAACTCGCCCAGGATCTTGCCGACGTGCACCTCGGGGATCCGGGAGCGGCCGACCAGGAAGATGCGATCCCCCATCCTCGCCGCCACCAGCAGGGCGTCGAGGTTTTCCATATCCTTGAGTTTATGGGTCAGAACGGCCAGGTCGCCGACGAAGTGTTCCGATGAAGCATGGGCGATCGAGACATCGATTCCGTTGACGTTCAAAACGGTATGATTCTGAATCAGTTCGTGCAACAGCGCGACCTGATCCGTCGTCAACTCCTGGGTCAAAAAATCGGCGACCGTGTTGAGATTGCCACCACTCGAAAGGAGAAAGGAAGCAGCGGCAAAGTCCTTTTCCGTGGTCGAGTTGAAGAGCAGGCTGCCGGTATCCTCGTAGAGGCCGAGCATCATCAGGGTCGCTTCGTCCGGCGTCGGCCGGATCCCCTTCTCCATGAAGATATGGGAAAAAACCGTCACCGTCGCCCCGACCTGCTCGACGACGGAGAGGGCCGGGTTCAGAGACGAATCGACCGGATGGTGATCGTAGACGTGAATTTCGACATCGTCGCGGGCCGCCACCTCGTCGAAGGGGCCGATCCGCTCCTGTTGACAGACATCGACCAGGATCAAACGCTTCACCTGGTCGAGATCAATATCCTTGATCCGTTTGAAGTCGTAGGCGTAGACCGTGCTGCGCAGAAAGAACTCACGCAGGTTGCGCTCCTGCGCACCGGGGAAGACCATCGCGGCGTCGGGATAGAGCTTCTTGGCCGCTATCATGGCGCCGAGGCAGTCGAAGTCGGCATTGATGTGGGTTGTTATGACGTCCATATCCGGCGACGCTCCCCGTGCGGGATGGCGGCCGGCATCAAATCTTGAGGCTGCCGACCACCTCGTTTATATCGGCGATCCCCTCGTCGAGACAGAACTGCTCCAGCCCTTCGACGACGCTGATCATCGCTGCCGGGTCGACAAAATTCGCCGTCCCGACCTGAACCGCCCGTGCTCCGGCAATTAGGAACTCGAGGGCATCCATGGCGGTGACGATGCCGCCGACCCCGATTACAGGAATTTTAACACTTTGCACAACCTGATGCACCATGCGCACCGCCACCGGCCTGATCGCCGGGCCGGAGAGGCCACCGGTTTTATTGGCCAGGCGCGGCTTACGGGTGTGGATATCGATCGACATCCCGGTCAGGGTGTTGATGCAGCTGATGGCGTCGGCGCCGGACTCTTCCACCGCTCTCGCGATCACAGTGATATCGGTGACGTTCGGTGTCAGCTTGACGATCAACGGCTTTTTCAGCTTGCCGCGGACCAGCGAGACAACCTCGCTCGCCGCCTTCGGGTCGGTGCCGAAGACGATCCCTCCTTTTTTGACGTTCGGACAGGAGATATTCAACTCGACACCGTCGATTTCTTCGATCTCATTAAGGCGGCTCGCAACCTCCCCGTACTCATCGAGGGTGTTGCCGAAGAAGTTGACGATGGTCGGGGTATCGATCTTCCGTAGAAATGGGGTCTTGTGCTTGATAAAAGCATCGACGCCGACGTTCTGCAGCCCGATCGCGTTGAGCATACCACTGATCGTTTCGGCGATACGCGGTGTCGGGTTGCCCGCCTTCGACTTGAGCGACAGCCCCTTAGTCACGATCGCACCGATCCGTTCAAGATCGAGAAACGGCTCGTATTCTTCACCGTAGCCGAAGGTGCCGGATGCCGGCATCACCGGGTTGCGCATTTTGATGCCGGCGACATCGACCTGCAGGTTCGGTTTCTTGATTTCCGTATTGACG
>PKTZ01000080.1 GCA_002868925.1 Desulfuromonas sp.
GATCGCTGCCGTCAATGTCGTCTTGCCGTGGTCAACATGACCAATCGTGCCTATGTTGACATGCGGCTTTGTTCTTTCAAATTTCTCTTTGGCCATTGTGTCAACCTCCCTTTCAGATAATCCAGTTTGGGCTCCGGCCTGCCTGATCTGGTCAGCACCGAAACCTGCTTAAAGTTTCAAAACTCCGAATCCAGAAAACCTATCTATTCATTACTTATATAAAGGGGTACTGCAATCCGACTCCAGAAACGACAGGTAAATGGAGCCCACAACCGGACTTGAACCGGTGACCTCTTCCTTACCAAGGAAGTGCTCTACCTGCTGAGCTATGTGGGCTTATCCTGCAACCTGGAGTGTTTAAATTATGGAGCGGGAAACGGGACTCGAACCCGCGACCCTCAGCTTGGAAGGCTGATGCTCTAAGCCAACTGAGCTACTCCCGCTCAAACTATTCTTAATTTATGGACCTGCTTCCGTTCGTCGTCCCAGTTCCTGCGGCCCGTGACCTCCTGGTTTACGCCGTACAGATTACTACCGGCAAGTAAATGGTGGAGGGGGGAGGATTCGAACCTCCGAAGGCTACGCCGTCAGATTTACAGTCTGATCCCTTTGGCCACTCGGGAACCCCTCCATGGGAAACCGATTTATTCTATTTTCCTGCTGCTTTAATGGGGGCGACCCCTTAAGCTCAATGGAGCTGGCGACAGGAATTGAACCCGCAACCTGCTGATTACAAGTCAGCTGCTCTACCTATTGAGCTACGCCAGCACAGACGGCGATATATACAACAGCTCCCTGTCGATTGCAAGGAAAAATTTCATTTTTTTTCGATTTCAGAAGACGTCTTTGCAAAGCGAATAAACTATTAGGAATTATAGGGAAAAGTCAACCCTGAAGATCGGTCGGGAAACGGATCTTCTCCATCAGAATGACAAATTTAAATGAGGCCCAAAAGGCGACGAAAGAGTAGAGCAGCGCCAGCACGGCCGGCACGATAAAACCGAGACTCGACGAGGTCTCCATGATCATCACCACGCCGCCGATCCAGGCCAGAACCAGAACAACGCCTATGGTACAGCGGATCAGGGTCTTGATACCGACGAAGACGCAGAGGGCGACCCAGTCGTCCGGCTCATGTTCTTCACGATCACCGTACTGCCGCAGCTCGACCACCGTATCGTGGATGAGTGAACCGAAAACCCCGGCAAAGACGAAGAAGAGCAGGCCGGCGACAAAGGCGTTGCGTAAAAAGGTGTCGGCGCTCAACTGTCCATCACGATAGTAATCGTAACAGACCAGGCAGAAAACGATGATGCTCAGGACAGCTCCGGGGATCCATCCTTTATCAAACCGTTTCCATAACTCGCGCAACTGTTTCGGCAGCACCAGTAAGACCCGACCTTCCTAAAAATGAAAATGATTCTCAAAAAATACTTGACAATTATGATCGGGTTAGTTATAAATAAAGATACCTACCAACCCTACTTTTCGGGATGCTCCTTCCCCTCCTGGGAGCATCCCAATTTTTTGTCTTTTTCAGCCGAGAAAACCATCCATATCCCGACACAGCTCCGTTCAGCCGGCACGCTGGCGAACAACCTCGAACATCGAGATCGCCGCCGCCACCGAGGCGTTGAGCGAAGAGACGCCGCCCTGCATCGGGATCGAGAGCAGCAGGTCACACCGTTTGCGCACGACCGGTCTCAACCCACTCCCCTCGCTGCCGACTACCAGCACCAGGTCCGATTTAAGGTCGGAGTCGAACAGTGAAACCGCCTCCTCCTCACCGGCCAGACCGTAGATCCAGGCGTTCTCGCCCTTGAGCTGATCGAGGCAACGGGCCAGGTTCGTCACCTGGCAGAGCGGCAGGTGCGACAACGCTCCGACCGCCGCCTTTTCGACGGTAGCGCTGACCGGGCAGGAGCGATCCTTGCCGACGATCACGCCGTGGCAACCGGCGGCATCGGCGCTGCGCAGGATCGCCCCGAAATTATGCGGGTCGGTGATACCGTCGAGGACTAAAAGGAAAAGCGGCTGGTCGGTCCGGCGGGCGGTCTGCAGCAGCTCCTCTAGCTGAACATACGAAAACGGGGCAACCTTGAGTAGCGCCCCCTGGTGGTGGGAATGGCCGATCAGCCGATCGAGTTCCTGTTTGCGACAAGACCGAACAGGGACGCCGCGCTCTTTGGCCAACTGCTGCAGCTGCTGTAGCCGGGGCGATGAGCCCCCCTCCTGCAACAGCAGCTCCTGCGACCGGCGGCGGCTCCCCTTAAGCCCTTCACTGACCGGGTTGATGCCGTACAGGAAATCGGCCATGGTCAGCGCGCCGCCAGCGCCGTCTCTATCTCTTCGAGGATCAGCTCGGCGGCGGCTACTGGATCATCGGCGGCCGATATCGGGCGGCCGATAACGAGATAATCGGCACCGGCGCGGATTGCGTCGGCCGGAGTGGTGACCCGCTTCTGGTCATCGAGAGCGGCAAAGGCCGGGCGCACACCGGGCGTGATAATGACAAAATCATCGCCGCAGGCTTCACGGATCAGCTTGACCTCTTTCGGTGAAGCGACAACGCCGTCCATGCCGGCATCCTTGGTCAATTTTGCCAGCCGCGGCACCATCTCTTCGACCGGGCGGTCGATCCCGACCCCCTTCAGCGTCTCTTCGGTCGAGGATGTCAGGATTGTTACGGCGATACGTAGTGGACGGTTGCCGCAATCACAGGCATCAGTCTCGGCGACGACCTTCTCCATCATCTCACGGCCACCGAGGGCATGCACGTTGAAGATCCTGGCCCCGAGGCGACACGCTTCGACACCGGCCTTGGCAACCGTATTCGGGATATCATGATATTTCAGGTCGAGGAAGACTTCACCCCCGGCATCTTTGACCATCCGGACCATTTCCGGTCCGCACTTGGTGAACAACTGCTTGCCGATCTTGAACAGGCCGACCTTGTCATGCAGCAGCTCGACCCACCGTTTGGCCTCTTCGTAGCTGTCAACATCGAGGGCGAAAATCAATCTCTCTTTTGCCGTACTCATCCTTCACTTCTCCCAATCAGGCTTTTAATCCGCTCGGAGATCTTCTGAACCCGCTTGATCAACTCCGCCGACTCCTCGGCTGGCAGATTCTCCTTGGCGGAAATACATTCCATGTAGACGACCTCGCTCAGGGCATCGGCGAGAAGCCGCTTCTTGTCTCCCTCCTCCAGGCCATCGAGGTTGGCCATGATCCGGCTGCCATCGACCGAGCCGTTGTCGGCGACGGTTACATCCCGGAAAACGTAGGAGTAAGGTTGCGGCAGGTCGCGGATAAAGACTCTTACCTCGTCGACGAAAGCGGTATTAACCGTCGCAATCTGCCGACTCATTACGGTCAGGGCACCGTTAAAAACAGCCAGCAGCTCGCCGAGTTCACCTTCGACCTCGACCACGATCGGCTCTTCGAGAGAGATGACCTTCTTGCGCAGCAGCTGGTAGACATTCCTTAATCCATCGAACTCGCCGAAACCGGAACGCCGGATCAGCTCTCTGACGTTACTGCTCTCCTCGCGGATCAACTCGACGATTTTTTGCTCGCCCTCGGTCAACTTCTGACCGCGCTGGTTACCGAGCACCGGGATAACCTCGAAAGAGGGGATCTCGCGCAGATAAAGCGCTTTCTCGTCGACGCGGCGCAAACCCTCCATGATCATGTTCTGGGTGCTCATCGCCAGCCGGACGCTCTCCTCCTTGCCGACGCCCTGATCGAACAGGACGAAGTCCCCCTCGGCAAAGGTGAACAGGCTGTAAATGATCGCCTCGACCTGCTGACGTGTCGCCAACCAGAGGTCCTTGGGGCTGACCATCCCTTTCTCGACCAGGACCTTCCCGGCCGGGGCGGCCGCCTTGCCGACCTCGCGAATCTTTTTCAGGGTCTCATGATTGATCTTGCCGAGCTCGTAAAGGACTTCCGAGATATCGTCCTGCGGAAAACTGCTGGTCGCAAATACGATCTCGCCCTCATCAAAAAAGAACTCCTTCTGCCCCCCTTTCAGGGCGAACCGCAGAGCACCACTTTTTCTAAACATGTTGCAGAACGACAGCAGGTCGGTCACCGTCACATCGCCGAGACAGCCGGCAAAGAGCGGCTTGCCGTCCCCGTTAACGGAGAACAGGATATGACCGGTCGAAAACGAACTGATCTCAAGTTCGCGATTGCCGACGGCGGCGGCGACCTGCGATGGCAGGCGGATTCTGCTGGTACTGTCGATTTTCTGTTTCGTCATTTCAGATCACTTCCCGCAAGTGCATTCAGCTCTGTGCCAGTTCTGTTTTGACCCGATCGATAAGGGTCGCAGCCGCCTGCTCGACCGGCAACATTTCTCTTTCGCCACCGGCCCGGCGTTGGAACTCGAAAGCCCCTTCCTTCAGCCCCCGGGCGCCGACGGTCACCCGCAGAGGAATGCCGATCAAGTCGGCATCCTTGAACTTGCTCCCCGGCCGTTCGTCACGGTCATCGAGCAACACCTCGATACTGGCGTCAACGAGTTCCCGGTAAAGCTTCTCGGATGCCGCACTCACCTCCTCGTCCTTCGGATTGAGCATGGTTATCAGAACCTGGAATGGTGCGATCGGCAACGGCCAGATGATACCGTTCTCGTCGTTATTCTGCTCGATTGAGGAAGCGACGGTGCGGCCGATGCCGATGCCGTAGCAACCCATAACCAGGGTCCGTTCCTGACCCGACTCGTCCTGCACGGTGGCGCCGAGCGCCTCCGAATACTTGGTTCCAAGCTTGAACACGTGTCCGACTTCGATGCCGCGCCAGACCTCGAGTTTGCCGGCACAACGCGGGCAGGGATCGCCGGCGATCGCCTCGCGCAGGTCGGCAAACTCTGCAACCTCGAAATCGCGCCCGACATTGACCCCACTCAAGTGGGTGTCTCCCTTGTTGGCGCCGACCACGAAATCGGCCATCGTCTTGACCGCATGATCAGCCAGGATGCGCAGATTCAATCCGACCGGGCCGGCAAAACCGCTCGGGGCGCCGGTCAGTTTCAATACCGTCTCTTCGTTGGCGAGCTCGACATGGTTGCAGCCGAGAAGACGACAGAGCTTGATTTCGTTCAGATCGTGATCGCCGCGCATCAGCACAGCCACCTGCTCGTCCTCATCGGTGGTGACGATCAGAGTCTTGACCAGTTGCTGCGGTGCAATCTTCATGAAGTCGGCGACCTCCTCGATGCTCTTCTTGCCCGGGGTCGCAACTTCCTACAGTTCGGCCTGTGCCATCGGGGTCTGCTCGCCGCTCGGCTTGATTTCAGCCTTTTCGACGTTGGCCGCATATTCGCAGCTGTCACAGGAGACGATCGCGTCTTCGCCCGATTCGGCCAACACCATGAACTCGTGCGACGAGCTGCCACCGATATTGCCGGTGTCGGCCTCGACCGCCCGGAACCTGAGCCCGCAGCGCTCGAAGATACGGCGGTAGGCCTGGTACATCTTTTCGTATGCGGCATCGGCGCCGGCGTCGTCGACATCGAAGGAGTAGGCATCCTTCATGATGAATTCACGGCCCCGCATCAATCCGAAGCGGGGACGGATCTCATCGCGAAACTTGGTCTGGATCTGGTAGAGGTTGATCGGGGTCTGCCGGTAGGACTTGATCTCGCGACGGACGATATCGGTCACGACCTCCTCGTGGGTCGGTCCGAGGCAGAACTCGCCATCCTTGCGATCGCGCAAGCGGAGCAACTCCTTACCATACTGCCCCCACCGCCCCGATTCGATCCAGAGCTCTGAGGGAGTCACCATCGGCATGAGCAGTTCGACGGCGCCGGCCCGGTTCATCTCTTCGCGGACGATCTGTTCGACCTTGCGGATCGCCCGCAGACCGAACGGCATGTAATTGTAGATACCGGCGGCGACCTTGCGGATCATGCCGGATCGCAGCATTAGTTTATGACTGACGACCTCGGCATCGGCCGGGGTCTCCTTGGTAGTGGGGAGAAAATACTGTGTAAAACGCATCGGCAGACCTCAAACTTTTTTGTTGGATAACATATCAGAAAAACGGTTCAAAACAGGCTCAGAAATTAGCTTATTTCCGGTGATATTGCAAGGAATCTCGACCCGGACAGCCTTTCGTTGAAAACAAGCTATCTTAACGCCCGATCACCAACTTTACCGTCTGACGGAAATTAAATTCATTATTTCCGCGACGCCGTTGCTTTACTTACCTGAATATGATGTTTTACTTATTAATAACGAGGGACTTTCATGGCCAACACCATCCTGATCATCGACGATTCGATCACGGTTCGCCGCATGATCCACCAGATGCTCGAAACCGCCGATCTGTTTGATGTCTTCTTGGAAGCGGAAGACGGGGAGCAGGGGTACGAGATGATGCAGGAACATGACATCGATGTCATCCTCTGCGACCTCGACATGCCCGGCATCAACGGCTTCGACCTGCTGCGACGCATGGCGAACGCCAAGGAGCTGCGCGACATCCCGGTCATCATCATCACCGGCCATGAAGACCGGGAGCAGAAACTGCTCGGCCTCAACCTCGGGGCTAGTGACTTCATCACCAAACCGTTCGACCCTGCCGAACTGAAAGCCCGGGTCAAAATCCAGCTCAAGCTGAAGATCCTGCAGGATCACCTGCGCGAACTCGCCAACACCGACGTTCTGACCAAACTCTGCAACCGCCGCTGCATGCTCAACATGCTGACCCGGGAGACCGACCGGAGCCTGCGGACCGGCAAACCGCTCTCGCTGGCGATGATCGACATCGACCACTTCAAGAAAATCAACGACACCTACGGCCATAGCCTCGGCGACAAGGTCCTGATCGAATTCAGCCGCCAGGTTCAGCTCAGCCTGCGCCCCTACGACCAGGCGGCCCGCTTCGGCGGCGAGGAGTTTGCCATCATCCTGCCGGAGACCAACCTCGAACAGGCGGCCCATGTCGCCGAACGGGTGCGCAGGGATGTCAGCGAGCTATCGTTCCAGGACGACCTGAAAAATTTAAAAATGACCATCAGCATCGGCGTCGCCCCCTTCCCTGCTACCGGCATCAGGAGCCTCGACGACCTGATCCGCGAAGCGGACAACGCCCTCTACCTGGCCAAGACGAACGGCCGCAACCGGGTCGAGCTCTGGCGCGAGCGGCGACGGGCAAGTTAAACACACACCAGGTCTAAGTACAAGAAAAGGATGCCCTCATTGGGCATCCTTTTCTTTCCGTTTAAGGTCGACTCTAACGAGAATACTATTCCGTCTCCTCGATGATCGCCTGCGCCTCTTCGATCAGCGCCTCGACCATCTGCGCCTGCGGCACGCGCCGCACCAACTCCCCCTTGCGGAAGATAATTCCCTCTCCGCGGCCGCCGGCCAGGCCGAGATCGGCCTCCCGCGCTTCGCCGGGGCCGTTGACGACGCAGCCCATGACCGCGATCGAAATCTTCTTCGGCAGGTTGTGCAGGCGGCGTTCCACCTCCTCGGCGACGTCGATCAGGTCGATCTGGCAGCGGCCGCAGGTCGGGCAGCTGATGAAAACCGGCCCCCGGTCACGCAGATCGAGGCTCTTCAGGATCTCCCAGCCGACCCGGACCTCCTCGACCGGGTCGCCGGTCAGGGAAACACGCAGGGTATCGCCGATGCCGTCGGCGAGCAGGGCGCCGATACCGATGGCGCTCTTGATGGTGCCGCTCCAGGTGGTCCCGGCTTCGGTCACCCCGACATGCAGCGGGTAATCGACCTTACTCGACAGCAGACGGTAGGCGTCGATGGTGCGCCGCACGTCGGAAGCCTTGAGGCTGACCTTGATCTGATCGAAGGAGAGTTCCTCGAGGATGCGGATATTATCAATGGCGCTTTCGACCAGCGCTTCGGCGGTCGGGTGCCCATACTTTTCGAGGATCCGTTTTTCGAGCGAACCGGCGTTGACCCCGATCCGGATCGGGATACCGCGATCGGCACAGGCGGAGACGACCTCCTGCACTTTCCAGCGTTCACCGATGTTGCCCGGGTTAATCCGCAGGGCGTCGACTCCCGCTTCGACCGAGGCAAGCGCCAGTTTGTGGTCGAAATGAATATCGGCGATCAGCGGCATCGGGCACTCTTTTTTGATCGCACCGAGTGCCTCGGCCGCCTCCTGGTCGGGTACGGCGCAGCGGATAATCTCGCAGCCGGCCTCGTCGAGGCGGCGGATCTGTTCGAGGGTGGCGGCGACATCGCGAGTATCGGTATTGCACATCGACTGCACCGAGACCGGCGCTCCGCCGCCGACGGCGACGTTGCCAACCGTGATTGAACGGGCTGTTGTTAACATGGCAGCTCCTTGAGGTTTCTGCTCCGCATTTAGCCACGCGCGAAAAATGAAGTCAAGCCGTCTGCGCTTGCATTCACCGGGCGGCGCAGCTATGATTCCTCCATTATTCATTACTTACCAAGGATACACAGTATGAAAGAACTCGACCTGCGCGCCCAACAATGCCCATATCCGGTGGTCCAGACCCGCAAGGAGCTGCTCAACAACCCGGAACAACCGTTGACCGTACTGGTCGGCGACGAGACCGCCCGCGACAACGTCACCCGCCTCGCAACCGGCATGGGCTTCGGCATCGAAACAGCAACGATCGACGGCGGCTATTCTCTCGCCCTCACCCGGAACGGCGAAACGGCAAAAGAGCAGGACTCTCCGGCTGTCACCGGCAAGACTATCGCCCTGATCGATTCCGACTGTCTCGGCCGCGGCGATGACGAGCTCGGTCATATCCTGATGAAGAACTACCTGATCACCCTGACCGAAATGGAGCAGGTTCCGGACAAGATGCTGCTGCTCAACGCCGGAGTCAAGCTTGCCTGCGCCGGTTCTGACGCGATCGAGGCGCTGGAAAAGATCGCCTGCATGGGGGTCGACATCGCCTCCTGCGGACTCTGCCTCGAATTCTTCGGGCTCAAGGAAAAACTGCAGATCGGACGGACCACCAACATGATGGAAGTCGCCGAGTCGCTGCAGACGGCAGGACGGATCATCCGGCTGTAGTTCAAAAAACACCGGCGAGATGTCTTTCAGGAATCATTTGGCTCACCTATGGGTGGAGGTAGATATGAGTGACAGCTTCCGCATCGAATATCGTTTCGAATTCCCCGACGGGGAAAAGAAAGATTTCCGCATCGACCTCGACCGCTCCAACCTGCTGATGCCGGTCGCCGAAATTGACCCGCTACCCTCCTGGGCCACGATCGATTTCGAGACCTGCTCGGTCTGCAAGCTCGATCCGGAGAAGCACCCGGCCTGCCCCATTGCCCTGAACATGGTCAGCCTGGTTGATGCCTTCCAGGATTTCTTTTCCTACGAAGAGGTCAGTGTCACCGTGACCATCGAAGAGCGGAGCTATCATAAGGAGACCTCGCTGCAGTTCGGGCTCAGTTCGCTGGTCGGCATCATCATGGTCAGTAGCGGCTGCCCGACGATGGAGCTGCTCAAACCGAACGTCCGCTTCCACCTCCCATTCTCTTCGCTCGAGGAGATGGCCTACCGTAGCTTCACCATGTACCTGCTCGGGCAATTCTACCGGCAGCGCAAGGGGCTTTCGACCAACTGGACTTTTGAGGATTTCGAAGAGATTTTCAACCAGGTCGGGGAGGTCAACCGCGCCTTTTCGGCACGCCTGCTCGCCGCATCGAAGAAAGATGCGAACATCAACGCCCTGGTCAACCTGCACTGCCTGGGGGAGATGACACCGCGGGTGGTTCCGGAAATCCTCGACGAGATGGAGAAATACTTCACCGCCTACACGGAACCGGCGAATGCTTCTTCCTGATATCGAATTTCCCAAAATCCATTTCAAGGAAGGCAGGTTAACTATCGAGGATGATTCTTTTGTTTGACATCCCTCGCTCAAAACATTAAGGTGTTTTTACATACGTAAAAAGCAAAACTGGAGCGATCCAGTGACGCAAAGCCACGGGCCTCATGCAGGTAGCCGGGCTGCCGAAGAAAGAATATCTGAGAATCACGTATTCAAAAGATATTTACAGGGTCTGCCTTCGGCAAGAAGTCAGGCCCTTTTTTTATTTAATGATATAGAAATTATCAACACGGCACAAAGCAAGTCTCGTAACTGGACCAATGAAGCAACAGTGCGCGGAGGGACTATGCAAAAGCACGGGATGATCTTAGCGGCAATCGTAATGGTTTTCTTCTGTACGACCGCCTATTCAAAAGACGGCAACCTTAACTTCACCAAAAAATACCTGACCTCATACGGCACGGTTAACTTCAACCACCAGAGCCATGCTTCGGATCGGGTTGAAGAGTGTGCCCATTGCCATAGCGCCCTGGAAACCTTCGGCGGTAAAATCAGCCAATTATTCGCTCACAACTATTGTCAAACCTGCCACAAGGCGAACAGTGGTCCGACCGATTGCAACGGTTGCCATGAAGGAACACAAGTTACCAGGAACAAGCAAGAGCCATCGAAGTAATCGTGTTCCCAATTACAAGGTACTGACACACTCCTGGTAAAGTTCTTTTCAGCAAAAACCAGACAAACCAAGAAACCTAACAATCAATGGTCGTGATCGTGCGGTTCGTCCTCGTGTCCAGGATGGTCGTGCTGGTGCGGTTTGTCGGCGCGTGGCAGGTGGCCATGCTCCGGCGCTGCCACCGGCTTTTCCGGATGGGCGTGGTGGGTATGACTGAAGGTATGGGCATGCTCGTGTTCGTGCTCGTGCGGGTGGCTGTGCACCTGATCGCCGTGGCGATGTTCGTGCTCATGCAGGTGACTATGCAGGTGGGTATGCTCGTGCTCATGCTGCAGCTTCATGATCTCCAGCCCGCAGCGATTGCGGTAGGTAAAATCGAGCTGGTTGAGTGTGGTCAGGTTGGCGTCGTTGAAAAAAGATTCGGTACTGTAATCCTGCACCAGCATGCCGTCGTGCAGCACCACGGTCCGCCGGGCAAGCTGGCGGACGAAGAAGAGATCGTGACTGACCAGCACCAGGGTCACATCGAGATTACGGATGATGTTAAGCAGCCGCTCCTCGCCGTCCGGATCGAGCCCGGCGGTCGGCTCGTCGAGGATCAGAACATCGGGCTGCATGGCGAGCACCGCCGCCAGTGCCAGCCGCTTGCGCTCACCGCCGGAAAGGTGCAGCGGCACCCGTTCCTCGTACCCTTCCAGCCCGACCTGTCGCAGCGCAGACCCGACCCGTCGTTCGGTCTCAACCTTGTCCAGACCGAGCTGACGCGGACCGAAAGCGACCTCCTCGGCGCAACTCGGGCAGAAGAGCTGATCGGCTGAATCCTGAAAGACGAGACCGACCGTCCGGCAGCTCTGCTTCCGGTTCGACGCACTCACCGTCTCCCCATTCAGGCGGTAGAGCCCGCGGCCGAGCTGCAAACCCATTAAACAGGAGACGAGGGTGGTCTTGCCGGCGCCGTTTTCACCGACGATGGCGAGCTTCTCACCCGGCCTGATCTGCAGGTTGACTCCGTTGAGCGCCTCGGTGCCGTCCGGGTAGGCAAAACTGTAATCGTGCAGGCTGACCAACGGCTCCGCCGCAACGACCGACTCCTCGCTTCCGGGTGAAGTCGTTACCTCGGAACCACCGTTCTCCGGCAGTGCCTGCTCGACGAAGCGGAAGGAGAAATCGAGACCGTGGCCACGCAACGCCGCCCGGTGCGAGACCAGTTCGCGCAAGCTGAAATCGTGGTGAATGCGGCCCTGCTCGAGGACCACCGTCCGCTGGCAGAGCTCGTAGGCGAACAGCAGGTTGTGGGTGATGCAGACGATCGTACCGGGATAATCCTTGAGCCGTTGCAACAGCAGCTCCTCCTGTTGCGGATCGAGGTTTGCGGTCGGCTCGTCGAGCAGCAACACCTCCGGCTCCATGGCGAGCAGCCCCGCCAATGCGGCCCGCTTGCGCTGGCCGTAGCTGAGCCGATGCGGCGGCCGCGCCCCCAGCGCTTCAAGGCCGACATCGGCCAGCGCCGCTTCGCATTTCGAGCGGGCAACATCCGGCGCCAACCCCTGGTTGAGGGGGCCGAACAACACATCTTCCTCAACACTGTTACAGAACAGTTGATCGTCCGGATCCTGAAACAGAAGGCCGATCTCGAGCCTCGCCTTGCGCAGATGATCGGGATCGAACGGCAATCCCTTGTAGGTCAAGGTTCCATCCTGGGTTGGCAACAGCCCGTTGAGATGCTTGAGCAGGGTCGACTTGCCGGCACCGTTTTGGCCGACGATGGCGATCCGATCACCCGGCGCGATATCGAGGCTGATCGTATCGAGGGCAGCGGTTCCATTCGGGTAGCTGAAGCTGACGTCACGTAGCGAGAAGAGTGTTTCTCCCGTTTGGTCTAATGGCGGACGACTGGCGAGTTGATGCATCAGGCAGCCCCCCCGGCCAATCGGTCGCCGATCAGCAGTATCAGCCCGACCACGACCAGCAGAATCATCTTTAACCAATCTGCAGCTTTGGCCTTGCCGACCTCTTGCTGCGGCATCAACCCGGCATAGCCCCGCGCCTGCATCGCGTCGTAGACCCGGTGAGTCCGCTCGAAGCTGCGCACCAGTAGCATCCCGACGAAATTGCCGTAATCGCGCAATGCCCCCAGCCGGAAACCGGACCGGAAGGCGCGGGCTTCCATGCCGCAGCGCATCCGCTGCAGCTCGCCGAAGAAAACATGGATATATCGATGGGCGATCAGCAACAGCTCGGCAACCTTGTCCGGAACGCCGAGCCGGGTCAGTCCGGCGAGGGTCGAACCGAGCGGCGCGGTCGCCAGCAGCGGTTCCATAAGCAGCGCCACGGTCCAGGCCTTGCCGACGATCTGCACGGCCAGCTCCAGCCCACGCAGGTTGAGCGGCCAGCTTGACAGGGCGCCAAACTGGATCAGGGTATCGTCCGGGTGGATGATCGCGGTAAACGGCATGACCACCAGGAACATTGCCAAAAAACCGTTCATCGCCATGATCCGTCGCAGGGAACGGGACCAGGACAATCGCGCCAAGCTTACCAGGCCGGCCGCGACCAGAAGCGCTGCACCAATATAAAGGCTACGATGCAGGGAGACGGTCAGAAAAGCGAAGCCGATAATGGCGGCGATCTTGAACCGTGCATCCCATCGATGCAGGGGCGTTGTCCCCGGCTTCGTAGCGTCGACCAACGGCAGCATTGCGTCCGGCTGCTCCTGCAAGGCTGCCGCCATGTTCTTGACCGCCTTCATCGCCAGAACGAAACAGCCCGCCAGCAGGCACAACAGAACCAGCAGGATGTAAAGGGGAAGCTCGATTGTCGGGTTGATCACCTCGGGCATGGTCGTTGCGGTCAATCCTTCAGGGTAAAGGGCGCCGTCAACATCTCCGGCTTGACCCGGGCCAGGAAGCGCACAATGAAAGCGGCAACCAGCGTCTCGATGATCGCCACCGGCAGGTGAGCGGCCAGGGCAAACTTGGCGACAACGAGGAAGTCCTCACCGCTCGCTGCCAGCAGCAGGGCGAGCAACAGTGCCGAACCGATAATGCCGAGGCCGCCACTGAGTCCGCCGACCAGCATCTGCCGACGTATCGTCGTCCCTTTCAGCAGTTGAAACAAGAGCCCGCAGCCGAGCGCCGGCAGCCCCATCAGCAAAGCATTGCCACCAAGCGCGGTCAGCCCCCCGAATTGAAAGAGCAGGCTCTGCAGTACCAGCCCGATGGCGATGGCGATAAACGCGGAGGGCCCGAGCAGGGCGCCAACCACACCCGGCAGCACCAGGTGGACACTGGTCGGGCCGAGCGGAACGTGGATCAGGGCGGCGACGAAAAAAGCGGCGGCAACGACCGCCACCTTCGGCAGGTCACGGTTACGGGTCCGGTGTGCGCTCCAGGCGGTCAGCGCCAAACTGACGACACCGCTGCCGATGGCGAGCGAGGTCGGCATCACCCCGTCGGAGATATGCATCAGTCCTTCGCCTCCAGCCCTGCTTCGACTTCAGCCTTTTCAAGCATGAAACTGCTACGGTGCCCGAGGATCTCCCGAACTACGATCTCCAAACGATCGACCTTCGGTATCGGAAACCGGGCCATCCCCTCGCGATCGGTCCTGGTCTCGAGTAACTGATTCTCATTCGAGTCGAAAACCATGACCCGGCTCTCCATCACCGGCCGGCCGTCGGCGAAGTAAGATTCAACTATCACCTCTCCCTTCTCGACCGAGGCGAACACATTGATTTTGTGTGCCTGCGCCGTGGAGACAGCCAGGCCGATCAGGAGCAAACTGCATACTGCGATACGATTTATCATCTTCATAACAATCAGCATCCGTTACGGCATATCGACGGTTTTGACCCAGTAGACCGCGCCAATCTCTATATTCTTCTCGACCCCGGCCCTGGGCAGGGTCCGGTCAGCCTCGTTGAGCGCCGAAAATCCCCACCAACCGGCCCGTGGCATGGCGTAGCTGAAAACACCATCGGCATCGGCCTTGACCACCTGAGTCACGTAGGGATCGGACGGGGCGACAACGATATCCGTATTGCCGGGCGACTCGTTGAGATATTCGACCTCGACCTCGGCATGGGGTACCGGCTTGCCGTTAAGCAGCACCTGACCGGTGAAAAGGTTGTTGGTCCAGAGTCCGTAGGGGCGGGTCAACGGAATAATTTCGGTCTCGAGCCCGACCGGCTGATCCCAGCCGTCCTCCAGGCCGAAAGCGCTGATGCAAACCTTGGCGTAATGGATGATGTAAAGATCCTCGGCCGGCTCCCAGTATGGCTGCGGTTCGACGAAGAAGGTGAGATCGCCGGGCCTTTTGATCCGGTAGTCGGTGGTCCAGTAGGTCGACAGTTCCTCCTGGTCGGCGCTCTTACCCTCGGCCCGTTCGAGGGAACCAAGCAGGTCGGTCACCGTGCCGCGCTGCATCACTCCGAACCGCTGCGGCCGAACCATATCCATGTAATGCATCTCGAGCGGGTGCAAAAATTTAAGCTGCAATGAAATGGTTCGATCTTCGTCGGTCGTAACAATGTCATCGGAAGGGATGATCGTGCCGAAATGGGCCAAAGCCGATGACGTCCACAGCATGATCGTACAAAGCAAAACAAACTTTTTCATACAAATCCAAACCTCGTAACATGATTATCTATTTCGTAACACCCTAGCACTTGCTTCGTGGCAGGTAAAGAAAAATATCACGATTTCAATAATCGTGCTACTGGCGTTTTAAATCGTGTGACGAACTCGATTGGACCGTGACAGAGATGATTGGTTGAAGGAAAAGGCTGGGCTGGTTTTGGTTCTTTCAGACCACCCGGATAATGAATTCGGGGCAGGCGGCGCCGCAGTAGCCGCAGAGAATGCAATCGTCGCGGTTGACCCTGGCCTTGCCCTCTACGATTGATATACCGTTATTGGTGCAGGCCGGGACACACTGGCCGCACCCCTTGCAGAACTGCTCCATGATCCGGATGTCCCGTTTTCTCGATTCGAGTTTTTCCCACTCTTCGGGCTCGGCGACATCCTGATTGAACAGTTTCAGATTTCCGTCGATCTCCTCTTTCGAGAGCAGACCGACCGCAAGGGCATGCACCCCCGGCAGGTCGAGGACGTAACGGAAACTGGCCCGCGCCTCGCTGATCAGGTTGCCGCCGGCAAGCGCCTTCATGGCGTAGACCCCCTTGCCAGCATCGGCGCACTTTTTAATCGCGGCCGACATCTGTTCGGCGCTGCCGTCGAGAATCCCCATCCCGGTCCGATTGATCAGGGGATGCACGACCTCGATATCGGGATGATCGGCCGCCTTTTCGATAGCACAGATGTAGTGGCCGGAAAGACCGAGATGCCGGACCATCCCCTCCTGTTTCATTTTAAGCAGTTCAAAAAACACTTCAGCCCGCTCTACGAAAGGATCCTGCAAGCGGGCGCCGTGCAGGTGGACGATATCGAGACAGGAGAGATCGATCTCGCGCAGGGCCCGCTCAATATGGGTACGGGCCGCGTCGGCGGTTGTCGCGTGGGTCTTGCTGGCGACCAGGAGATCACCGGTGTAGCCCTTGATCCCCTGGTTGATATGGCGATAGGTACCGTAAAGCTCGGCCGTATCGAGTAGCGTCACCCCCTGCTCCAGCGCGTAGCGGATCAGTTCGCCCCCCGCCTCCGGTGTCAGGTCGGCCTGCAGCGGACCGAGCGGCAGGGTTCCGTAGACCAAGGGATTGATTTCCAGGCCGGTCTTGCCGAGCAGTTTTTTCATTCCCACGTGTCCTTTGCTATCAAGAGAATAACAGTTTGTACCGCAACAAATAAAAAAGGCAGATCAACTCTGCCTTTTATTTCGCTTTCATCGCCTGTTCAAAGAGCTTTTGAACCGAATCGGCAGACCGGCCCGATATCTTTACCCGCTTGTGGCGCGATTTATCACCGGAGATGATGGCGACATCCCGTTTCGGGACACCGCAGAGCTTGGCGATAAAACTGCAGCAGAGTTTGTTGGCGGCACCCTCCACCGGCGGCGAGGTCAGTCGAACCTTGAGCGCCTCGCCTTGCTCGCCTACGACTTCATTCTTACTGGCCCGGGGCTGAATGTGGAGGGCAACCACCGCACCGTCGGTCGTCGCCTGCAGCCAATCCGGCATTAAAGATCCTCCGGATCGAAGCCGTTGTCGTCGAGATCGAATTCGACCCCGTTCAGTTCGCTGGCGGTGATTTCGTCGAACGGCAGGGAATCCTCGAGCAGGTGATCTTCGGCGTTACTGTGTCCACCCTCGACCTCGACAACCTCGAGATCGAGCAGCTTGATATGACTCATCACCAACGCCCGAAGGCTGGTCTCGAAAGAGATCTTCTGCCGCTTGATCTCCTGGATCTCGTTGATCAATTGAATCCGCCGATCCTCGGCATCGCGCACCACCCGCTCCGCCTTGATCTGGGCGTCGCCGATAACGATTTCGGCTTCCTTGTGAGCGTTCGCCTTGATATCGGCCGAGATCTTCTGGGTCGTGACCAGCGTCTCCTTGAGGGTCGCCTCGCGCTTTTTCATCTCGTCCAGCGCGGCCCGGGTCCGGGCCAGCTCCTCGCGCAACTCCTGGTTGAGCCGGAGGATCCTCTCCATCTCCGTCGCCACCTGTTCGAGGAACTCATCGACCCCGTACTTCTCGTAACCGAAGGGGCGGCTCTTGAACTGGTGCTGCTGAATATCGATCGGCGTAATAGCCATGGTCTTTATATCCTCAGCTGATAGTGTAAGCGATCTGGATCAGGGCGGCCTTGATGACCCGTTGTAAAAACGTCAACGCGATCAGCAGCACCAGGGGAGTCAGGTCAAAACCACCGAATACCATCGGGACGAGGCGCCTGACCCGGTAAAAAACCGGCTCGGTCGCGTTATGCAGGAAGCGGACGATCGGGTTGTACGGATCGGGATTGACCCAGGAGATGATCGCCCGACCGATAATAATGAAGATATAGAGTTGAATGACCAGGTCGACGACCTGGGCCAGAGCCATAATGACTTCACGTAGGAACATAAAACCTCTCGTCTTTGAATAGATGCGCAACGGCGCGCAACTTGTTAAATTTTATACAGTATCGGGCCAAAAGGTGTCAAACGCTTTCCCCGGATGCGTTTGATGCTATCAAACGCTTGTTTCTTTGACACCTCCGATGAAAACGGCTAAAGTTACGGATTGGAACAACAATTTGAACGAAAAGAGGCGCAAGAATGGTACGCACTAACAACCTGAAAATCACCGGTATCAGCCCAATCATCGCTCCGGCCGAACTGAAGCAGGTCTTCCCGCTTTCCGGCGAGTCGGCCGAGTTCGTCACCGAGTCACGAACCGCTATCCAGAACATCCTGAGCAACCGTGACCGTCGGTTGATGGCGGTGGTCGGCCCCTGTTCGATCCACGATCCGGACGCGGCGATCGACTACGCGAAGAAACTGGCGACGTTGAGCAAGGAACTCGAAGATCAGCTGCTGCTGGTCATGCGCGTCTATTTCGAAAAGCCGAGGACCACGATCGGCTGGAAGGGGCTGATCAACGATCCCGACCTCAACGGAACCCATCAGATCTCGAAGGGGCTCGGTGTCGCCCGTCGACTGCTCTGCCGCATCACCGATCTCGGCCTGCCGGTGGCGACCGAAATGCTCGACCCGATCACCCCGCAGTACATGGCTGACCTGCTCAGCTGGGGTGCGATCGGCGCCCGGACCACCGAATCACAGGTCCACCGCGAGATGGCAAGCGGCCTCTCCTTCCCGGTCGGATTCAAGAACGGGACCGACGGCAGCCTGCAGATCGCGCTCGACGCCATGAAATCGGCCCTGCATGCGCATAATTTCCTCGGCATCAACAGCGAGGGCAAAACCTCGATCATCAAGACCACCGGCAACTGTGACGTCCATATCGTGCTGCGCGGCGGCAACAACGGACCCAACTTCAGCGCGGCCGACATCCGGAGTACCGAAGAGATGCTGGAAAAGGCCGGCCTCGGCAACGGCATCATGGTCGACTGCAGCCACGCCAACTCGAGCAAGGATCACGAAAAGCAGCCTGCCGTCCTTTCCGAAGTAATCGAGCAGATCGTCAGCGGCGACAAGTCGATCAACTCGGTCATGATCGAAAGTAATCTCGAAGCCGGGAACCAGCCGATGGCTGATTCCCTGGAAGAACTCAAGTACGGGGTCTCGATCACCGACAAGTGCATCGACTGGACTACCACCGAGGCGATTCTGCGTGACGCCCACGCCAAGTTGAAAGAAATCGGGGGACGTAAGGTTTAATCGACCCATGGCAGCAAATAAAGCCGATACAAAAACGAACAAAGAGAGTTGTTGACCGCCAAAAGCGCCGCCGGGAGCGGCGCCCGACAACATGCGTGAGCCGTCAACCGATACATCCACCTGCTGTCCCTCCCCGGCAGACCGGGAACTACCCGGTTATACCCTTTGCAGCTACGTCACCGCCTGGATTGAGACTGAGGCCGGTCCGGTTCCGCAGGTTTCCGGCCGCCTGACCCGCCGCGACCTCTTCGGCCGCTGGGCGATGCGCTGGGGATTCGGCCGCGACCGTTACCGGGTTACACCGGGGCTCTACGCCATCGGCAACCCGAGCGCCGACTCGCCGGTTCTCGTCTCCGCCAACTACAAACTCAGCTTCGATCTCCTGCGCCGCGAAACGGCAACCCTGGATGCATGGATCCTGGTTATCGACACCAAGGGGATCAACGTCTGGTGCGCCGCCGGCAAAGGAACCTTCGGGACCGAAGAGATCATCGCCCGGGTCAAGGCGACCGACCTGGACAAGGTCGTCAGCCATCGGCAGCTGATCGTGCCGCAGCTCGGCGCCCCCGGCATCGCCGCCCACGAGGTCAAGAAAGGGTGCGGTTTCAGCGTGGTCTACGGTCCGGTCCGGGCCGAAGATCTCCCCGCTTTTCTCGCCGCCGGAAACACGGCGACGCCACAGATGCGCCGGGTCACCTTCAGCACCTGGGAGCGGTTCATCCTGACCCCGGTCGAAGTGACCATCCTCTGGAAAAAAATCCTCTGGGCGCTACTCGCCCTGTTTCTTCTCGGCGGTATCGGCCCCGACATCTTTTCACTCGGGGCTGCCTGGCACCGGGGACTCGCCGCGGCGGCGGTCGGGTTGTCCGGCGTTATCGCCGGAGCCGTGATCACACCGGTCCTGCTGCCGTGGATACCGGGCCGCACCTTCGCCCTCAAAGGGGCGATTACAGGCGGCGCGATCGGACTGCTCGGCCTGATCGTCATGGCCGGCAAACTCGGCTTCGGCAACAGCCTGGCCGGGCTGCTGACTCTACCGGCCGTCTCCTCCTTCATCGCCATGAACTTTACCGGTTCGTCGACCTTCACCTCACCAACCGGGGTTGAAAAAGAGATGCGACAGGCGATCCCGATGCAACTGGCAGCTCTGCTGGTCGCCGCCGTCGCTTTTATCTGGGCAGGATTTTAAATGGCTGAATTACGTTACATGGAAGGGGTCGTCACCCTGCAATACGATGAGCCGACCTGTATCGGCTGCGGGCTCTGTGCCACCGTATGCCCGCACGGCGTATTCAAGATGAACGACAAAAAAGCAGCGATCACCGACCGGGATCGCTGCATGGAATGCGGTGCCTGTGCCAACAACTGTCCGGTGGAGGCGATTGCGGTCGAAGCCGGCGTCGGCTGCGCCAGTGCCATCATCTATGGCTGGCTGACCGGCAACGAACCGAGCTGCGACTGCGCCGGCGGCGGCTGTTAACCTTCACCCCGGACGAATGACTCCACCTCGAGCTTGATATCGTCGGCGTTTACCCGGGCGACCTGGTCACCCTCACGCTCACACCGGACAAGACCTTCCTCCACCCACTCCAGAATCGTCGCTTCCGGGACTCCGAACTTGTCCGCCGCCACTTTCGGTTCGTACCAGGTTTTGATCAGGGCCATAAGTCCGCTCCTTTCAACATCTATAGGGTATATTTAGAAGATTAACTCCCTTACATTCTACCATTAATTTGACGTATCATGTCAGACGATGAAAACTTCGATCCTGATCATAGATGACACCAAGGCAATACGTCAGCAGATCCTCGACACTTTGAAATCGGCCGAGCTCTTCTCCGATTACTATGAAGCTGGCGACGGGATAGAAGGGTTCAAGATCCTGCTGGCAAAAGAGATCGATATCGTCCTCTGCGATCTTGAGATGCCGGGCATGGACGGGTTCAAGTTCCTACGCATGGTCGCCTCGCGCGAAGAGCTGTTCCATATCCCGGTGATCATGCTGACCAGCCACGAACATCAGGATGCCAAAATAAAAGGTCTCGAAGCGGGTGCCTGCGACTACATCACCAAACCATTCTTCCCGGCGGAACTGCTCGCCCGGGTCAAGGTCCAGCTCAAGATCAAGTCACTGCAGGACCGGCTCAAGGAGAGCAACCGCCAGCTGCTGGAGCTCTCCCAGACCGACGCCCTGACCGGGCTCGCCAATCGGCGCCGCCTGATGGAGACCCTGCACATCGAATGCGACCGGAGCGAGCGCAAGGGGGATCCGCTGTCGCTGCTGATGATCGACCTCGACCATTTCAAGCGGGTCAACGACACCTACGGCCACCAGGACGGAGACGTTGTCCTGCGCTGCCTCGCCGAAACCCTGCAGGCGCATCTACGTAAATACGACACTGCCGCCCGTTTCGGCGGCGAGGAGTTCTGTCTGGCCCTGCCGCAGACCCCGCAAGACGAGGCGGTTGCGGTTGCCGAACGCCTCTGTGCCGAAATTAAAAAGATGCGATTCACCGGCAGCAGTTGCGAAATCCGGATAACGGTCAGCATCGGCGTCGCCACGGCTCCGCACAAAGAAATAAAAGATTGCGAAGACCTGATCCGATTTGCCGACAACGCCCTCTACCGGGCAAAGGAGAACGGTCGCAATCGGGTCGAAACCGCAACCTGAAACCTCTGCACCGACAATAAAAAAGCGGGGTCCGGACATATCCGGCCCCGCTTTTTCAATAAGCAGTTATTACCTTTTTCAGAATTGAGCCTGGCAGAGGCTACTTCTTGCCTTTCCCGTGCCCTGGACCCTTGCCTTTCCCTTTACTTTTGAAGGTGTCTTGCCGGCCATAAAGGTCCCGACCGTTTTTCAGCGCATGGAACGCGGCCGAGCCCGGTTTGATTCCGAGGTCGTGCGCAAGCGCTCCCCATCCTTTTGTTTTTGTCATCCGGTAGCGCTGCAGAACATCTCGATAAGGCCGCGAAGACATCTCCCCCAGGCGCAGGACCATATAGGCATCGGCCGGGCGTTCGACGTTACCGAGCACGAGACCGACATCGGCATCACCTATTTTGAACCGGGTGGCAAGCCGCATCCGGAAACCGGAAGGATCGGCCTGGGCCGTCACATTCATGTCCCTCATCCAGTCAAAATCAGCCGCCGAAACGAGGGTCGCTGACAATGAAAAAACCAGCACGCATAACAGAGGGAGTATAAGTTTCTGTCGTTTCATCGATGACCTCCTCAATAAAAGATATAACAGCTAAATCGACTGACTACTAAATTGCAGGGGGGGTGGATTTGATCAGGAGACGTTCTCGTCATCCTTCTTTTCGGCAGAGAACGGGCAATTTGTGGCAACGGCAACAAAGATCAGGACAACCCCGACCGGCAGGAGCAGTGTTCCAGGCAGCGTAACCCCCGTCCCGAGCGGGAGGTCCTCCCCGAAAACCCAGACACCGAAGACGATCAGGGCGAGCCCGAACCAGAACAGACCACTTTTAAAAACAGAGCAAAAACGCATCGTTCAGGGTCCTTTTAGCGAGAGGAATTGTGCCAGTCTACCACATGAGAGTCCCCCGAGAAACCCCTGCTCCCCGAGGGACTCAAACTTCATATTCTTCCAGAGGAAGAAAAATGAAGAAGGTATAAATAATTTATCATTAAAGAGCCACCTGTCAATTTCACCACGGCAAGAGAGGACATCATATAATCGTTCTAAAAACTGGTCAGTCGAGCGCCCACGGGGCAATCGTTTCGGCCACTGTTTCCAGATCGGACAGTTGCTGTTCGGTAAAATCGGGGCCGGCCTCCTCCAGCGTCTTTCCCTTGCGCGAAACCTGGATGATCCAGCGCAGTTTTTCGCCATCGAGGCATGGCGCCGACATGATCTTCTGCAGTGGAATACGCTGTTCGCGCTCCGACAGGGTATGTTCCAGCATTTTAAGATGTGAGGTGCTGGCGAAGGTGTTGTTGATCTGGCCGACACCCTTCTTGGCGGTCGACGAAACGAAGGAGGCACCGAAAGACTTAATCGGAATCTTGAACCCGCCCCCCATATTCGATTCCGGCCAAACGAAAGTTGCAAACGATGCCCGCTCGTCCAGCTTGAAAAGTCCGATCTCGTGCGATTCGACGCCGAAAAAAGCGGCCAGTTCGTTGGCCAGGATCTCCAGGCGGCGCTCCGTGTCAACAGCCGGCACAACCGTTTTCAGATGCTGGCAGAATTGCTCGATATTCATACCATCCTCCCCTTTATTCCAGATCGCATCATAGCGTGATTTTCGAAAATTGTCACGAATGCGCTGTTTCCTGCGATGGATCACAGGGACTGTCCCCGAATGGGGGCTGTCCCGAAGCTTTACGTATGGCACTAGTTTAAGGACGGATGCCAGCAAAACCGGGACTGTCCCCGCACGGGAGCTGTCCCTGGGTTTTGCGGTGCAAACCACCATTGTCCCGTTGTCCGTAAATATCTGGGACAGTCCCCATTCGGGGACAGTCCCTTTTCTCAATCGCCCTGCAGAAACCGGATATCATCGTACCAACTTTGGGCCGAGCTGCCGGTATTGTCGGAATCACACATGATGGCAACCCCGCCGACCAGGGGCGGTTCCTCGCCGAAAATTTGCTTAAAATCCTCAAATACGTTGCGCCGCTCTTCGACCCACTGCCCCGCCTTACTGTTGCCGCTTTGCACCGCCAGCATCATGGCGTTGGCGGTAAAAGGGTTCGGCACCACCGCCCCTTGAGCCAGGCGGTTGGCCCAGATGTAGTTGATGGCGCGGGTCTTGAAGAAAAGCCAGTGCGGGAAGACGACGTAGACGCGGGCGGCGTAGTCATCCCCTTCGCGCCGACTGGCGTCGCCTTTTTCCAAGGTGGATTCGATCTTCCAGCGCCAGGTGAGGACTGGCGTCTTTCCGAGGTCGATTTTCTTACGGAAATAGAGGCTCGAAGCGGTGCCGTCGCTCCGACAGGAGAGAACCTGCTCTGCTCCGTCCCGGACCGGCCGGTACTCGCTGTGACCGGCGAATTCCTTAATCGCCCAGCCGGAGTCGATCCCGTTTTCGAAATCATCGATCAGGAGATCGCCCAAAGCCAGGGAAGCAGATGCCAACAGCACCAGGGTAAGACAGGATATCAGGGTGGTTTTCAACCGTAACCTCCGCTGTCGATGGCGTTGCGTTGACGGCGGCTCTCCCCCTCGTTGGTGGTCAGGATGGCACTGCGCCCTTCGACCGGGCACTTGGTTTCGCAGATGCCGCAGCCGATGCAGCGCTTCTTGACCACCTTCGGGAACTTGAGGATGCGCACTTCACTGTTGACCAGCACCTCCTTGCGCTCGAAGACGATCGCCTTTTCCGCTGTCGGGCAGTGCTCCTCGCAGACCAGACACTCTTCGCTGCGGGCGTAGGGGAGACAGCGGTTCTTGTCGATCACCGCCAGTCCGATCACCTCTTTTTTCTTCTGCTCCAGCTTCAACTCGCGGATCGCGCCGGTCGGACAGACCTGGCCGCATAGGGTGCAGTTGTACTCGCAGTAACCGAGACGGGCAACCAGCAGCGGAGTCCAGAGACCGCTCGCACCGGCCTGAAGGAATGCCGGATGCAGGGCGCCGCCGATGCAAACCTTCATGCACTCGCCGCAACGGATACAACGACGCAAAAACTCCGCCTCGTCTACCGCCCCGGGCGGGCGGATCAAGAACGAGTCATACCGGGTTGGGTCGGGCGTAATCCGCACCACCGGCGCGACCAAAGCGCCGCAGGCGATGGCACCGGCGACGTGGCGACGACCCAAGTCGATGCCGGCCGCCGTTGTCGGCTGCAGGCTCCAGCGATAAGAAACCCGTTCATCGGGGCAGTCATCAACGCAATCAAGGCATAGAAAGCACTCCTGCTTGCGGTAGCCCTGGTCGGTAACGGCGCGACTGCGGCAACGGCTTCCGCAGAGGGAGCAGTCGTTGCAGACCGACGCCGGGGTCCGTTCGAGCAAGGTACGGCTGCTGCAGAGACCGAGCAGTCCGCCGAGCGGGCAGACGTACTTGCACCAGAAACGGCGATCGACCTTTTCCAGCAGCACGATCAGCACGAACACCGCGAAGGTGAACAGCGCCAGCTGGAAATAGGGTTGGTGAAAAGCCATCAGGTTGTCGCGGAAGAACGGGTAGGCTCAGTTGAGTAGCGGTGAGACGACCGGGATGTCGCTGCCGTAACTGAGATCGAACAGCCTGTTCAGAAAAAGGTTGTAGGCCGGGTAGACGGCGAAGGTGAGACTGCGCAGGAAGATACTGAGCGGATCGAACAGGCCGAACAACTGAACCCCGAACAGGGCTGCGGTCGTTAGCGAAAAGAGCAGGATGTACTTGAAGCGGCGCCAGCCGGCACCGAGCTGACGGTTGCCGCGGCCGATAATCCGGCCGAGTCCGTCGAGGGTGGTGCCGAGCGGACAGATCCAGCCACAGAAGAAGCGTCCGACGACGGCGGTCAGCACCAGCAGGAGCAGCGCCGGCCAGAGCAGTTGCCAGCCGAAATCACCGGGTGCCAGAAAATCGGCCAGAGCGGCGAGCGGGTCGATGCGGAAAAGTAGAGAGACCGGGTAAGGGAGCTGGTCGACACCCCGATACTCAGTGACCAGGAACAGCCACAGAAAGCCGACCAGACAGATAACCTGAGAGGCGATGCGTAACCGGTGACGACTATTTTTTACGCCTTTACTCAAACCATCCTCGCCTTGCTCAGATCCATGCTGCCGAGACCGCGCCGGGCGCCGGCGACGATGGTCGGGATATCCTGCGGTTTGTGACCGAACAGAGTCGCCGCATAGCTGTCGGCGGCAACGATATCGGCCGAAACGATCAAGATCTCCGGATGGCGAACATCTTTAAGGCTCCCCCCCTGCGGACCGTTGGCAACAAGAATGCGGGTCGCGTCGACGATAACCAGGTCGGAATGGATGACACTGTTGATGTCGGCCAGCGACTCGTCGATCCGGCGGTGCAGCACCCCGCGGTTACCGCCGATCACCCCCATGATGTTTTTCATCCCGAGGGTCAGGGTCGAAATCGAATGATGCTTGGCGATCGGAACGTTGATCAGCCGGTCCGCCTCGAGCGCCGGCTTGTAGAACGACCACTTGTCGAGAGCGACGCCGCCATCAAGCAGGACGTCCTGGTAAGCGCGCCGGTCCATAAACTCGATCTTTGCCCGGTCGGAGCCGAGCGCCTCGATCGCAGCACGGATACCGCTCTGGGTATAGCAGCGTCGCGGATCGTTACAGGTCCGATCGAAGACCCGGACCGAGGCCGCTCCCGCCTCGAGGCAGTGCTCGACGACCGCCCGCACCACGTCGGGATGGCTGTTTGCCGCCTGCTCCACCGTTCGATCCCAGCCGATGTTCGGCTTGACCACCACGTGTTCTCCCCGCTTGACGAAGCGACCGATACCGCCGAGGGCAGCCAGGGTCGTGTCAACCAACTTCGGGATAGCCTGCCCCTTGCGCACCGCCAGTTCCGGGCCGGCTGGCCCGGACGCCAGGCTGGCGAGATCGAGGATCGGCAGAGAACCTGTAGCGGCGCCGGCTATGGCCAGTTGCAGGGAACGACGGATAAATTGGCGACGATCGATCATATAAATGGCTCCGCTTAGATCAGCCGGTTCTGGCGCAGGAAATCGCGCGCCACCTTTTTCACCTGTTGCTCTTCACCCTTGGCGGACTGTTCCTCGAGCTTGTGGATCGTGGCGGTGTCGACTTTGCCACCAAGCTTATTGATCAGCCGGGCCAGGGCCGGGAATTTCTTCAGGGTATCCTTGCGCACCACAGGGGCCGCCTCGGCCACGGTTCCGTCCGGGGCCAGTTTCTTCTCTTCGAAACCGAACGGCTTGAGCCAGACCAGGTTCAGCTCCTGGTTGTAGACGTCCTTGACCGCCTTGTAGAGTTCCGGCGCTTCGGCAATCGCCGCCTTGCCGAGGATCTTCACCTGGCCGACGCCGGTATACTCGACGTACATATCGAGGTCGGCCTTGAGCAACGCCTGGTGCGCCTCCTCGTTGCTCTTGAAATTGACGATCTTGACCGTGGTCCCGGTCCGCTCGGTAATCAGCAACGAGAGCATCTGGGCCATCAGGTTCTGTTGCAGGCTTCCGGTCGTGCCGACCATCAGGGTCTTGCCGACACAGGCATAGGATGAGCCGGATGAGAGCAACAACACGGCCAGTAAAAGGGTCATCGTTTTTTTCATTATTCGCGCCATCGGTCCATCTCCTTACTCGCGCAGTTCTGTTTCAATTTCCATCGGTCCAGGTAACGAATCGGGTGTCTGTACCCGGCCGAGCGTTTCATCCTGTTTCTGATCGAACATCAGTTCTTCAATCGCGGCAGGATTGGTCGTTCCCCACCAGTTGCCGGGGAAGGTGACGTCCTCTTTTTGGGTCAAGCCCATCTTGACCGAGTATTGCCTGCTGTCAACGATGTTGTTGCCGCTGATCTTTGCCTTATCCTCGGAGCGGGTCACGACGAAGATGCCGATATCGTTGTTGCGGATATCGTTGCCGACCACCACCGCTTCGCTGCGTCGCTCCTCGTAACGCAGGCCATGCCGGTTGTCGTAGATCCGGTTCCCCCGAACCTTGATGTTGACCGTCGAGAAGCGGACGCCGTCAACATTGTGCCGGAACACCGAATTCGCGACCACGGCCTTACAGAAATGAACCTGGATGCCGCTGTATGCATATTCCGAAATCACGTAGGCGACCTCGGCCCGCTTGGCAAAATCGAGGTAGAGATATTTCCAGTCGGCCGGTTGCGGATTCTCCTCACCGCTGGTAAAACGGATCGGCTGCCCGGCGGTGCCGCGGGCCAGCAGTGTTCCTTCCACCAGCAGTTCACCGTCGCCGATACCGTCGCCGTCCCGATCGAATCGATCGAAAATCACCTCTGTCCCGGGGGCGATGATCAACTGCCCCTCCTTCTTGACGGTAACGATGCCGTTGATCCGCACCGTCCCGGACCAGGTAACCTTGCCGGAGATCGTTGTATCGCCCAGCTTTGTTTCGACGGCAGGTGTCAACAGACACCCGCTGACGAAAACGGCGACCAGCAGTCCGCCGAGGGAAACCAGTCCGCAGCAGACTCTCTGTATCGACCGTCGTTTAATGATAGTTCCCCGTCGGCTCGATAACATCTCCCGGCTCGACATCGATCGGACCGAACCGCTTTTCGTACTCCTTCAGGTTCGCATCCATCGCCGCCAGGAATTTTTTCAGGTGGCGCGGCGAGGTGATCACCCGCGACCGGACCTTGGCCCGCGGTGCCTGCGGCTGCATGAATATAAAGTCGAGGACGAACTCGGCGTCGCTATGGTTCATCACCACCAGGTTGGAATATACCCCCTGGGCGACATCTTCGTCGATCTGGATTTCCAGCTTGATCTCCTGCTGTTCCGCTTTTTTACTCATCTTCTCTCCTTGGCAATCGATTTTATTGCAGGCTGATCGGTTCGACGACGATCTCTATACGATCGATCGAACTATCAGCGTTTATAGTCAGTCCGTGATCGGCGCTTTGATCGTACATGCCGAACAGTTCGCCCGGTGCCGGTGAATCGCCGTACTCCTGGCGGGCACCGATGTAATAGGTGCCGGGCTGCCCGAGGTTCAGCTGAAACCGACCGTCGGTACCGGTTGCGACCGACAGGGCAGCCGGCCGTTTGTGACCGATAACCCGATCGGTATAAGCGAAAACATGCAGGCCGGCAACCGGCTCCCCCCGATCATCGACCACCCGGCCGGTCACGACCTGGCCGGATGCCGTTGTGATCGTCTCGCTGGCGGCCTCCGATTTCACCTTCTCGACCACCGGGATCGTAACCCGGGTGACCGTACCCGATCTGGCGATCACCGGGTTGCCACCGTAGACACCGAGCAGATCCCCTTCCCGTACCGGGCCGACCCGGTTTCCGTCCAGCCGCTTGCGCACCATGAGAAAGTAGCTGCTCTCCGGCAGGCCGTCGAAATAGAATTGCCCGTCCGGCCCCGTCGGCATTGACAGGCGATAGCCCTGCCCCTTGAGCCCCTCGTCAACATCGAGGTAAAGGTAGGCGTAGGCATCGGTCACCGGCTCTCCCCGGGAGGTGATGCGCCCCTCGATCGCCGCGCTATATTCGTCATCGTAGCGCCGAATCTCGGCCGTCGGCAGCGGCACCGCCTGCAATCCGGCCCAGACCGTTCCGTTCTCGACCGTAACCGGGTTGCGTCCGCAAAAAGCGAAGAGCCCTTGCTCGACATCTCGTACGAACAGGGCATAGGTCCCGGCCGGGACCTCGATCCGGTAGTAGCCTTCGCTATCGCTCGGCGCCGCGACCAGCAGCGGTTCACCGCTGTAGTCAAGGCCCGGGTAGAGCACAACCCGGACACCGGAAACCGGCCCATCATCGGCAACGATCCGCCCCTCGATCAGCGCGGCGTGCACCGGCAGCGTCAGCAGAAGCAGACATATGGCGAGAAGGGTTCTCACTGCGCCTCCCGTGGGCCGACAGCAGCGACCGGAGCTTCGAGCCACGGCCGGTATCCGACCAGGTCGATCCGGTAACTCTCCGGGCCGAAGCCCTCGTAGGTGACCCACTCCTTGTCGAGCCGGTCGTAGAAGAGATCGAGGTTCTGGCCTTTTTCGGCCTGTTGCAGGGTCGATGTTTTGTCGTTCCACCAGTTGCCGCTGACATCGACGATATCGTTGAACGTCTCCGGCGCCCGATCGAGCATGGTGTTGCGGCTGTTGCGGGCCTGCGCCTCTTTCTGCATCAGCTTTTTCGAACCGGAGCGCTTCTCCCAGTCAGCGCTCTGGTAGATACCGAGCTCGACCGCCAGCCGGTTATCCGAGAAGTTGTTCTGCTTGACCCGTGGGTAAGACGAGTAGTCGCAATAGAGGGCGACCCCGCTCTTCTCGATCCGGTTGTTTTCGATCACCGGGTTCGACTTGCGGTAGTTGTAGATGGCCGTTTCGTTGCCGCGGAACAGATTATACACCAGGCGGGGTGAACCGTACTGGTCGTTGCGTACCGCCATCTTGTTGTCGATGAAACTGTTATCCTCTATTGCCGGGTAGGCAAAGGCGTAGTTGACGATCGCTACTTCGTTCTTCTCGAACCGGTTGCCCTTGATCATCGGCGTGTTCTTGGTCTGGTTACAGTAAAGGCCGATCCGGTTCTCTATAAAAATGTTATCGACGATCCGATCCTGGTAGGTCTGCAGTAGGCCGATCCCCTGTTCATTCCCTTCAAACCGGTTGCCGCGAATCTCGCCCCGGCTGTTGTGCGATGCCAGGATCGCGGTCTTGTGCTGCCCCTTGAACAGGTTGTCGCGGATCAGCGGCACCGATTTCATTTCGTTGTCGATCGCCATGTCGTTCTCTTCGAACCGGTTCCGCTCGATCAGCGGATTCGACTCGCGCAGCAGCTTGATCGCCGTCACCCACCCGGAAAAGTGAGCATCGGTCACCTCGAAATCGGTAGCGACACTGCTGAGCGCGGTTTCACCATTATGAAAGTGGGCATGCCGGATCACGCTCCCCTTTTCGGCCTCGATGAAGTGGATTCCCTGCCAGCCCTCGATCCCGGTCACGACAACCGGACTCTTAGCTCTCCCTTCAATCGCCAGAATACCGCTGATCGTAATCTTTGCCGAAGGCGAAGCTACCGTAATTTCAACCCCGGGCCGGACCAGAAGTCGGCTGCCACGTGGAATGTTCAGCGGCTGATCGAGCTGCACATTTTCCTGCCAGACGGTCTCACCGGCCGGCAGATTCTGTGCTACCGCCAGCCCTGCGCACAGGAATGTGAACAGGCAGGCGACCAGGAGAATACAGCTCGGGGCAATGCTATTTTGCAGACTGCGCTTCGACATCTATCTCGATCTCCAAAACGTTTTTCTTATCGTCCAGTTTAACAGCATGATCGGAATTACCATCGAACTTGCCGTAAAGCTCGCCATCACCGGCCGGGCCACCGAAGCTCTCCCGGGCCAGCAGGTAGTAGGGACCGTTGCCGGGGAGTTTCAATTCGAACCGTCCGTCCAGGCCGGTGGGCGGTGAAAAAAAGTCGGGGGTGCCGGTCATCTCAGCTTCGAGGTAGGCGAAGACATGCAGGCCGGCGACCGGCTTGCCGTCGTGACCGGTCACGACCCCTTTGATCCCGCGGAAGGGAGCAGCCTCTCCCTCTTCGAGCATCGGCATCCGGGTAATCGTCTCGATCTTGACTTCGGCTACCCTGTTTTTTTCCACCGTCACCGGGTTGCCGTAGTAGTAGTTGAAATAATCACCGATCTCGATCGGCCCGAACTGTCCTCCCTTGGCCCGCTTGCGGGCGAGCAGGTAGTATTCTCCCGGCGGCAACCGCAGGCGGAAATCCCCCTTGGCCACCGGCTGCACGAAATAACCCGGCCCCTTGAACCCCTTGCTTGGATCCTTGTAGACGTAGAGGTAGGCTCGCTCCAGCGGCTCACCCTGGAAGCTGAGTTCGCCGCTGATACCGGAAGATGAAGCTTCAACCGGTGGCGCCTCCGTGGGGATCTTGATCAGGTTGAATCCGACCGTGGTCCGGTGGTCGGCGCTGACCCGGATCGGGCTGCCGCTGTAGTAGCAAAAATAATTTCCCGGCTGCGGTTGCCCCTCGTAATCACGCGCAGTCAAGAAGTAGCTGCCGGGGGGAAGATCGAGGGAATAGGTCCCGTCGACCTTTGAGGGGGCTGCCACCGCGACATGCTTGCCGGCGGCGATATCGGCAATCTGGCGATAGGCGCGCACGGTAATTCCGGGAACCAGCTCGCCGCGCCAGGCGATCCGCCCCCGGATGCCGCTTTCGGCGAAGGCCGCCGTTGTCGTGACCAACAACAGCGCGGTTATGATCAGAGCGACTCTTTTCATTCTTTCTCTTTACCCTGCAAAGACGATTGTTGCAGCCAAGGGCTGAAGATAACGGTATCGAGAGGATAGTCCTGCCCTTCTTCGACGAAGGTCGGACGGTCTCGCCCGTCATCGATAAAACCGGGGTTGCCGTCCGCACCGATCTTTTCCAGTTCGGCCGTACCGGCTTTGCCCCACCAGTTGTCACGGGCATCGACCGTGCCGTCCATGCTGCGCGGCGGCGGAAGCTCGGTTGACGACTTGTCGAGGCTGCCGAAGGCGGAGCGACTGCTCGTCGCCTGCCGGGTCGACGCCCCTTTCGTTTTCTCCCAGTTGCTCGACTGGAATTCGAGGTAAAGCGCCTTGCCGTTATCGACAAAATCGTTGTGCCGGATCTCCGGATAGGAGGAGAAGGCGATCTCGATGCCGGTTTCATTGTTGGCCAGCAGGTTGTTCTCGATGACCGGGTCGGCCCGGCGATAGAGCGAGATACCGACTTCGTTGTTGCTGATATCGGAGCCGGTGATCCGCGGCCGGGCCGCCTTCTCGACCCTGAGGGCGACCTTGTTCTGGTCGAAGCAGTTATCGCGTAGCTCCGGATCGCTGCCCGAGTAGGCGACCATCAGGCCGGTGTCGTGCCGACTGAAAACATTGCCACTGAAGCGCCGCGGCGTCGAGCGGAAGATATAGGCGCCATAACGGCCGTTCTCTTCGAACTTGTTATTGAGCACCGCCGCCTTCACCCCGTCCTTGAGGAAGAGACCGACCTTGCGGTTCTGCTTGAAAACCGAGCCGGCGACCGTCGCATCACTCTTCTGGCGGAGCTCGATCCCGACGTCATTGCCGACAAGAGTTAACTGCTCGAGCCGTGGCTCGCCGCCGATGACCTGGATGCCGATTTTGGCACCGGAGACTTCGCTCTCGGTCAGCAGGGTCGCAAGGGTGCAGCCTTTGAGCACGATCCCTTCCCATTTCTTTCCTTTGAAAACGGCACCGCGAGCCGACATCCGCCCGGCTACCTCGAGTCCGCCGGCGGTGAAGATTACGGTCGTGCCCGGTTTAACGACGAGTTCGGCGCCCGGTTCGACCCGGACCTTTTCGTCGATCCGCTTCTCACCCTCCCAGACAACCTTGCCGGTAAGCAGGACAGCGCCGGAGACGGATGGAAGTAACAACAGGATGATGACAACCAACAAGCGCATTACCAGACCTCGCGCACGATAATATCGGCAAGATCTACCGCCTTGCCGGTTTCGATGGCGACGGAGTGATCGGCCGCGACATCGTAGGTACCGACCCACTCGCCCGGTTCCAGCGGCCCGCCGAAGGTGCTGCGGGCGCCGAGGAAATAGGTGCCGCCATCGGTCAGGTTGAGCCGGTACTGTCCGTCGTCGCCGGTCGGGGCCGAGATGAAGGTCGGCTTGCCGACCATGCGGCTGTCGAGGTAGGCAAAGACGTAGATACCGGAAATCGGTTCGCCGTCGCGGTTGACCACTTTGCCTTCGAAACGGGTCGTGGTCTTCTCGAACTTGCCGGCGGCCAGCCGTTTCTCCTTCTCGGTCGCATCGACCCGGGTCAGAGCCAGGTCGCCCAGTTCAACATACTGACCGGAGACCACCTCGACCGGATTCCCGGCAAAGCTGCCGTTGAGATCATCAGCTTCCGGTTCTCCCATCTGCTCGCCGTCGGCCCGCTTGCGCGCCGACAGGAAAAAACGGCCGGAAGGCAGTTCGATCCGGAAGTTGCCGGAGTCGTCGCTCTGTACCGCCTCGCCGTAGGAAGGGCCGATCAGCCCAGACTCCCTGGCCGTGTAGACGTAAACGAACCCTGAATCGACCGGCTGATCAGCATAGACCAGGCGGCCCTTGACTCCGGTTTGCGGTTCCGGAACCAGTCCGGCATCCCGTCCCATCTCGCGCAGCGGAAACGGCGCTACTGAAAGGAGGCTGTCCTTCACCTCGACCGGATTGGCCGGGCACTCGGCCATCAGCATCCGGGTCCGCCCGCCCTCGATGGTCTTCTTTTTGCCGATAATGAAATAACTGCCAGCAGGCAGGCTGATACGGTAATGCCCTTCACTGTCGGTCGAGGTCGTCGCGAACGGCAGGGTCGAACGATCCTTCTCCGCCTTGAGGTAGATTTCGACCGATGCCCCGGCCAGCGGCACATCCTCGAACTGAAGTTCGCCGCGCAGCCCGCTCTCGTCACTGCCGCGGCAGGAGAAGAGTAGTACCGTCAGCACAAAAACCGATATAAAAATCGAGCAACGTCGCATCGATGTTCCGTCCATCAGTTAGCAGAAATCTGTCGTCGCGGCAGAACGACCACCAGCAGCGCCAGCAAGTAAACCATTTCGCCGAGCAGCAGGGTTATGGTGAATCCAAAATTCATTGCCAGCACTACCGCGATCAGTGCTCCCCAGACGCTGGTGGCGCTGTTGATCCCCCAACTCCAGGGGATGCCGTCCGGCGTCCGGTGCAGCAATTTCATTCCGACCGGCAACGGCATGCCGAGCAGCATCCCGAGCGGCGCCAGCAACAGCACAGAGACCAGGCAGCGCGTCACCAACGATGCCGTCATCGCCAGGTCGAGGATATGCGGCAACCCGAAAATATAAAGATTAGAGAGCAAAACCAGTGCCAACAGAATCCGCGGCAGAGCCCGCTGTTCACGGCCGGAAGAGAGCCGTCCGGAGAGCAGGCTACCGAGCCCCGAAAAGATCAGCAGGGCACAGAGAATAACCGCCAGGGCGTAGATCGGCTGACCGAGAATAAGGATAAAGCGGCGCAGCAGTCCGATCTCGATCAACATGAAGCCGAGCCCGAGGCAACTGAAGTAGACGATACGGTGCAAGGCACCCTCTTCCCGTAGCGCCTGACGGCGCCAGATCAACAGCGGCAGCAACAGGAAAACGGCGACCGCAACCGTGACCACGAGCAGCAGGTTGCGCAGGGTCAGAAGCGCCCGATCCTCGAAGGAACTCTTCTCAGGAAAAGAGAAAAGCTTAATAAAGTCAGACGGTTTGAGCATGTAGTAAAAAAATGGACGATCATCGGTGGTGGCACTCAGATCGAACGGCAGGGAATTGTGAAACGCTTCGCTGCCGCCGGAAGCGATGAGGCGATTAAACAGACCATCGCCGCCCCGTTCATCCGGCAGGTAGACGACGCGGAAGCCCTTGCTGCGCGCTTCCCGGCGCAGGGTTTCGACCTGCTCGGGACTAAATGGTGAGCGCTTGAGCATAACGTTGGCCAGACCCCGTTCCTTGATCACCGCCAGGTGAGCACCGGGGTCGGCAGCCCCCTCTTCCTCGAGCAATGCCAGAGCCAGAGAGACTAGGCGCAGGGTTTCACGTTCAAAAATAAAGCGGGAGATCGTCAGAATTCCGTCTTGTGACAGATGATCCCAGTAGTCCCGGAACGCCTCGAGGGTGTAGAGGTTGTTCTCCGACAGGGTAAAGGCACCGGCGGCCGGAGCGGTCCGCCCGAAAACGGCCGAAGCCTGGATTACGTCAAAACTCTCGGGAGAGCGTCGGACATAGTTGCGTCCTTCGTCGATGGCGAGTTTCACCTTCGGTCGGCGATAGAGCTTACCGGTGAAGGCGGCGAACTGGTCATTGACCGCCTCGGCGATCAGCGAGTTCATCTCGACCGCCCGCACCTCGGAGGCGCCCATCGCCAGCGCCACCAGCACATCCTTGCCGCCACCCGGCCCGATCACCAGCGACTTGGCCAGGGGATGAAACAGGTATGGCAGGGCGATGACGTTGCTCCGGAAAAAGTCATCGTAGCGGCCATCGCCGTCCCGGAACATGGTCGTGTAACCGGTATCGTCGACGACCATACCGAGCTGCTCCGGGATCGGTCCACGGTAATTGCGCGACAGGCCCCAGGCCTGCCCCATCTCCTGGCTCTGCGAAGGATAGACCGCGACCCGGGAGAAAGAGTTCCAGCCGCTCCAGAGCAGGTTCGGCTCGTAACGCCCCCGCACGAAGCGGATCTCTGCAAAACCGGTCGTCACATTGCCGATGGCTGCCGCCAGCAACAATAGCCCCGCCACCATGATAAACAGACGTCTCCCCGGCGCCGGAGCGGGTGGATAGAAGAACAGCGCGGCGCCGAGTCCGAACAGGGCGATCGC
This sequence comes from Desulfuromonas sp., assembly GCA_002868925.1. Classification (GTDB taxonomy): domain Bacteria; phylum Desulfobacterota; class Desulfuromonadia; order Desulfuromonadales; family UBA2294; genus BM707. The sequence goes on from PKTZ01000080.1 coordinate 35,794, forward strand.
CAGGATGGCGGTAATCCCGCCGAGCAGGTGCAGCAGTACGATGATCAACAGACAACCGATACCGGCTCCGAGCAGATCCCAGAAATAGAGGCGGTTGATATCGGCCAGGTAACGACCGAGCAGCAGCGCCAGCACCAGTCCGCTGAAGAAGAACGGCAAGGCGGTCACCAGGTAGAGGGCAAACAGGGCGGGCAACATCGACAGCGCCATCCCCTGCTCGTAGAACCCCTGCTTGAACGGCTGGTAAAACGGCTGGTGGAAGAACGAAAGGACCTTGAATCCGATTAAAGGCTGCAATCGGAAGAGTACGAAAATGGCAAAGAAGAGCGCCACCGAAAGAGCGAACAGGACGCTGCAGCTCCCCGCAATCTGCCGGGTCCGTTCCGGTGGGAACCAGCCGGGTCGAAGGTAGACCAGCAGGGCGGCGCAGCCCATCCCGAACAGGGCGAGCGAGATCGCCATCGACGCAAAGTGGTACCACATCAGGACCGAGAAAATCCTGGTCAGGGCGATCTCGTACATCAGGGTGGCGAGGCAGAGAAGGAAGATGCCTCCGAAAAGCCGGCCGTCGGGGCGATCAATCGAGGGCATGCGTTGCGCTCCCCGGCTTGACCAGTTTCAGGCCGTAGAGGTTGTGGTCACGGCTGCCGATGACAATTTGATCGGCATCGATCAACGGCGAACTCTGCACGGCGCCGTCGACCCGGAACTGGCTGACCACGGTGCCGCTCTGTTGACCGACCGCCGACAGGTTGCCGTCGTTGTCACCGAACAGGACCAGGCCGTCGGCAACGACCGGGGTCGAGTAGATCGGTCCGAAACCGGTCTGGCGCCAGGAGGTGCGGCCGTCTATTGCATCCAGTTTCCAGAGCGTTCCGGCGGCTGTCCCGACAAAAAGGGTGCCGTCGATATAAACCGCGCCCGCGTAGTAGGCAGATTCGTCGAGTTGCCGTTCCCAGCGCACGCTCCCGTCACGACTCAGACCGAAGACCGCACCGCTGCGCGTCAGCAGCACCGGACCGTGCGGAGTCACGGCCGGCGTAGAGAGCAGCGCATCACCGGTATCATACTGCCAGAGAAAGCGTCCCTCGAAATCGAGCGCGGTGAGGATACCGCCGCCGCTGGCGATATAGATCCGATCCCCATCGATGGCCGGAGCCGCCCTGAGCGGCAGCCCGGCATCGTATTGCCAGAGCCGCTGGCCGCTCGATGCGTCGAGGGCATAGAGGGTACCGTTCCAGGCCGGCAGCAACACCATGCCGGCGTTGACAACGATACCGCCCTGGCGGTGGTCGTCGGCCGGAGACGGAGAAAAACTGAAGCGCCAGACATCGCTGCCGGTCGCCGGATCGATGGCGAACAGCTCACGCCCCCAGCTCTGCGCAAACAGGAGCTTGCCGTCGGTCGCCGGGGTCGCATCGATGACATCGCCGAGCGAGCGCGACCAGAGCTTCATGCCGGCCCGATCGAGGGCCGAGATCCGGCCGTCCCATGATGCGGCGATTATCCTCTCGCCGACCGAGACCGGGTTCGCATCGATAAAACCGTCGGTAGCATAGCGCCAGGACTCTTCGAACCTCGCCACGATCCGTGGACCGGTCCGTTCCACCCACTGCTCCGCCGGCTCGACGAACACTTCACCGATATGCGGATCGACCCGCCGGTCATGAATCCGGCCGCGGATCGCTTCCGGGTCGGCACTCCCCCACCAGTTCGACTTGAGATAAACCTCACCACTGAAGAAATCACCGAGGCGGATATTGTCAATGTTGTCGTGAATGTTGTTATGGTGGATCGACGACTCGCGATCGGTTTCGAAAAGGAAGATACCGGAGCCGTTATTGCGGATGATGTTGCGACTGACCTCGACGGTCGCGTTGCGGAAATTGATCGCCTTGCCCTGGTTCTGCTCGAACAGGTTGTTGCGGAAGATGAAGCTCGCTTCGCCCAGGCGACAGCCGTCGATGTTGTTACGGACGATGCTGTCCTCCATCAGCCCGCGGGTAAAATGGGCATGCAGGGTGTAGGCGGAGTCGCGGATCTCGCAATACCGGAAATGGACCTCTTTTGAGAAATCGACCCGGATTTCGAGCCAGTCTCCCGGCTTCGGCTCCAACTCGGCACTGCGAAACCGGATCGGCAGCTCGCGGGTCCCGGTCGCCTCCAATTCCCCTTCGATGACCAGGGTCCCGTCACCGAGCCCATCTTTGTCACGGTCATGCCGGATAAAAGAGATATCGCTGCCTGGCATGATGGTCAGGGTCGCTCCCTTGGCGACCTTGACCGAACCAGCGATGACGATCTCACCTTCCCAGACGGTGTCGACCGCGATGTGGGCATCGCTCAACCGTAATGGTCGGCCGGCACCGAACGGGCTGCAACCGATCAACATTACTGTCATTATGGTAAAAAGAATAAAGCGGAACATGGCGGATTATCATAGCACGTTCCGTTCCAAGGACGAATCTTAAGAACAAGTTTCCGGGGATTGCCGAAAAGCCGATCAGGGGAGGCGAAAGCAACAGAAAAGTGCCGGGAAAATCCCGACCCTCTTACTGTCAATCCAATTGTGTCTTACTCGTTTTTAGCAGGGGTGAACGTTACCGCTGCCAACCACTTTCGGCTTCATGTACTTTTTCATAACATGCTCCTTTGGTTATAACGCTAGAGAACTGTTCCTATGTTTATTGACTGATCGTAATTATCTTACCGGTATCGGCCTTGACCGACTTGCTGCTGCCATCGGCAAAGACGACCGTTACATCATAGCTACCCGCCTGCAGTCCGAAATGCGCGACATTGGGTGACTGGGCACAGAAGCCGTCGGCCGACTTGATTTCACGAACTGCAAGAGCCTTGCCGTTCTGACTGACCGAAACCTTGGCACCGTAACCGCTCCCCTTGCCGGCAACCTTCACCTTCAGGTAGTTGCCATCGTTCTGCTGGTTCAGGTAGAGCTTGTTCGGAGCACCCCAGTTGACCACGTAGAGATCGAGGTCGCCGTCGTTGTCAACATCGGCGAAGGCGGTCCCCTTGGTACGCACGGTCGAGCACTGCAGGACCGGCTGGGCATCGGCGACATTCTTGAAGCTGCCGGCGCCGTCGTTGACGTAGAGCTGGTTGGCCAGCTTGCAGTCACCCTCGTAAAGGTCGAGGTCGCCGTCATTATCGATATCGCCGAAGGTCGGGCCCTTGCCCCAGCCCTCATGGGCACCGGCAATCTGGGCAGTCGCCTCGGTGAAGGTCCCGTTGCCGTTGTTCAGGTAAAGATTGTTTTTACCGACATAGTTGGAGACGAAGAGATCTTGATCGCCATCGCTGTCGATATCGGCAAAGGAGGCTCCGAGGCCCCAGTTGCCGTCAGCAACACCCGCTTCACGGCCGACATCGCTGAAGGTGCCGTCGCCGTTGTTGCGATAAAGCTTGTTCGCCTCACCGACCGGGTAGCGACCGTTGACGACGTAAAGGTCGACGTCGCCGTCGTTGTCGATATCAGACCAGACGCCCATCCAGCTCCAGGAGCGATCGCCGACACCGGCAGCATCGGTCACGTCGCTGAAGGTGCCGTCGCCGTTGTTGCGATAAAGGACGTTCTTGGCGCCGACGCCGTAGTTGGCGCAGTAGATGTCGAGGTTGCCGTCATTGTCATAGTCAGCGAACGAGGCGGCGTAGGTGAAGGCCTTCAGCCCGACTCCCGCTTCTGCGGTAACGTCGGTGAAGGTTCCGTCGCCGTTTCCTTTGAACAGACGGTTAGCTTCGATCTCGTGACGACCGCCGGTCGCGATGTAGAGGTCGGCGTTGCCATCGTTGTTGTAATCACCAAAGACGCTCCCCATGGCGAAACCGGGGTAATCAACACCGGCACCGGCAGTATCGGTGATATCCTCGAAACGACCGTTGCCGTTGTTCAGGAAAAGCTTGTTGGCCCCACCCTTGTTGGAAACATAGAGATCGACCAACCCGTCATTATTGACATCGGCGAAGGCAACACCTTTACCGAGGCCATCGTCGGCAACGCCGGCCGCATCGGATACGTCGGCGAAGTTGGCGGCGTAAGCCGAACCGGCCAACAGGGCCAACCCCAGACCCAGAGATAAAATCTTCTTGAACATACAGATTCTCCTTTTCACCAGTTCAAACCTGATGTAGAGCGAAATGGCGACACTGTCCAAATAAAAGTATCTAGATAACAAACCAACTTTATAAAATTTACCAGACCCCTGCAACAAGTACAAGTATCTGTAATATATTACGATACATGCATTATGAATTTATTTCAACAGTTCAGGCCAATGACCCGAACCACATATTAAAAAAAATTATTCATGCAAAAATGGGGCCGACACATTTCTGGCAAAAAGCCGTCACCTGTCTTTCCGTGACGGGCAAAACTCCATCAGAACAGTGACTGACCAACCAGACCGACAAGCATCGCCAATCCGAGCACCACTCCAAGAAAAACGAGGACCACCCTTTTTTTGAACATGCCACCCAGAGCGATCATCGCCGGCAGGCTCGAAACCGGCCCGGCCAACAGGAACGTCAAACCGGCGCCCGGGTCGATGCCGCGCTGCAGCAGACCGGCCAGAACCGGGATCGCCGGGATCTGGTTCAGCGGCAGCGGCAAACCGATCAGCGCCGCCATGACGATCGAAACAATATCGTTACGGCCGACCAGAACGGTGACCCATGCCATCGGCACCAGGGTCACGATGATCGCCTCGATAACGATCGCCAACAACAGGAACTTGCCGACGAAAAGAGCGGCATCAAGGCTGCGATCGAAGATGAATCGGAGCTGGCTCTTGCGCGGGATGATCTGCATCCGCTTGACGTGGATGCCGGCTTGGGCACCAATCTCCGCCGCCGGCGCCAGATTGCCCTCATCAGTATAAACCGGCTTGAGCAACAACAGGTCGCCGGCAAGATACCCTTGCAGGATCAGGAGCTGCGTCACAACGCCAGTACCGATACCGATCACGCCGGCACCGACCAGCTTCCAGATCGCCCAGTCGGCCCCGAGGCCGCGCCAGGTCAGCAAAAAGGCATCCGGCCCCATCACCGGCGAGGTCGCCAGCAGCGCCAGCAGCGGCGGCAGCGGCGTGCCGACCATCGCCAGCGAGATGGCGACCGGGAGGATGCCGCAAGCGCAGAGCGGCGAAACCATACCGACCCCGGTCGCGATAAAGATTCCGGCCATGCCGGCCCGGTTGACCGCATCGCGGATCTTGAGATCGAGCTTATAGCCCTTGATCAAACCGACCAGCAGCACCGAGAGCAGGAAGAACCACCACATGCGGGTGACCTCCTCCCAGACTACGCCGGCGATTTGAATCAGCACCTCGCTCACAGCGCCCCCTTGCCGACCCGTATAGTCAATAGATCTTCATCAGGCGCCTGCCAGAGCGCCGGCAGGATACGATCGAGGGCGAGTTCCTTTTGCTGCTCACGCTCCGAACGTTCCTGGTCAGACAAGGACTCCCACCCTTTTTCCAGCTCGTTACTCAAGTAGCGATACTCACCGGCGATCTGCATGGCGTTGTCACTCAGCCCGACTTCGACGACCTCACCGGATGAAAAGAAGATTTCGAGCACGTGCCGCCCTTCGGTGGTCACTTTCAGGCTCCCATTTTCCTCGCTGCACCCGGTAGTCAGGGCGATGCCGTCGAGGGCGCAGGTCCGGTTATGGTAGACGGCGGTCAACTCTGCGTCCGGCGACGAAAGTGCTGCCAGCGCTGCCAATCCGAGCCGACCACCGAGGGTACTCATCGGACAGCGGTGACCGTGCCGTGCGTAAATCCGGGCGAATATTTCGGGTGCTTCGATCATCTATTAACCGTTAACCACGAAGGGCACGAAGAAAAACTTTAAATCTTTGCCTCACGCAAAGCCGCGAAGTCGCGAAGAAAAGCAAGGCTAGTTGAATACCAAATCAAGAAAATTTCAAAACCTTCAACCTTGCACAATGGTTAAGGAGCGAGGAGTTTTGCACTCAATCAAGGCGGGCGGTTGAGCCGCGCGGAGGCGTAGCAGAGCTACGTCGCACAAGCGGATCAGCCAACCAACGCCGAGTGAGGGCAAAAGAACCGCTCCTAGAACTCGTAGTGGTGCGGGCAGTCCGTATCCCGTATCTCATGATACTTCTTGACCATATCCGGGGTCAGAAACTGCCGCACCTCTGTGAGCGCCTTTTCGAAGTGCTGCTGTGTCACC
>PKTZ01000056.1 GCA_002868925.1 Desulfuromonas sp.
TCTCCAGTCCGAAAGCGGCGTTTTGCAACACGCTCATGTGCGGCATCAGGGCGAACGATTGAAAGACCATGCTCAGCTTGGCCCGACGCAGCTTCACCAACTCGTCGTCGTTCATTGCGACGATATCTTGGTCATCGATCAGGACCTTGCCGGCAGTCGGTTCGATCAGGCGGTTGAGCATCCGGACCATGGTCGATTTGCCCGATCCGGAGAGCCCCATGATGACAAAGATTTCGCCCTCGTAAATTTCAAAGCTCGCGTTCTGGACCCCGACCGTGGTCTCGGTTTGCTCGAAAATAGTCTCCTTGTCGAGTCCGTCGGCCAAAAGTTTCATCGCTTTTTTCGGATGCGGCCCGAAAATCTTATAGAGATTTTCTATTTTGAGTTTGACCTGGTTCTCCATTTAATAATGTTCCTTATCGCTCGATTCGATCACGCCATTTCAATAAAAATAGATACCATCCTGTCGAAAAACAGAGGGATAGCGTCCATGAAAATCTGACACGCCAACAGCGAGTGGTGCACGATCAAGGCGTGCCAAATTGAAAGTATCTTATTGTTATGCTGACAGGGCCACCCGCATCCGGCCCTCTGACGGAAAATCAGAAGGCGGTGCTGCCCTGAGGGAGAGTGTCGGCCGATAGTTGCTATCGGCTTATCTCACACGCGGGTTTGGGGTCGGAACGCCCGGGAAAGACGCCGCCCAAGTCTTATTACTCTACAGGTTCGACAATGCTGTGTCAAATTGAGTCCGGATAAAGAAATCCTCCGTTCGGGAGGGGTTGCTTTTATTTGGCTATTTGGCTATATTGCCAAATAGATAGGAGCGACTCATGGACCAAAAACGGAAGACGATACTCGATGCCCGGGCCGGTGTGCTCAAAGCGATGGCTCACCCGACCCGACTATTTATTATCGAAGAGCTGGAACAAGCGGAAAGATGCGTGTGTGACCTGACCAAGCAGATCGGGGCCGATGTCTCGACTGTTTCAAAACACCTGTCGGTTCTCAAACAGGCAGGGATCGTTGTTGACGACAAGCGGGGGAACCAGGTCTTTTACCGCTTAAGGGTGCCGTGTATTCTCAACTTCTTCGGTTGCGTGGAATCGGTGCTGGAGACCAACGCGCGCGACCGGTCCGAACTGGTCGGGGCTGATATGAAGTAAAAAATTTTTGTCCGGTATTTGGCGATAAAGCCAAATACCTAAGCTGGGATAGTTTATGAATTGGAAAAACGAATGGAAACCGCTGGCGTTAATCGTCACTATCTTTTTGGCCGTCTATTTCCTGCCGGTCGACTGGCTGCAGCAATCGCAACGGCTTGAAAACGCGCTCTGGGAATCGCTCCACCTGGCCAGATGGTACGCCCGGGAACATGTTCTGCTCTGCCTGGTGCCGGCTTTCTTTATCGCCGGTGCGGTCGGGGTCTTCGTCAGCCAGGCGGCGGTGATGAAATACCTCGGGCCGAAGGCGAACAAGATCGTGGCCTACGGCGTCGCCTCGGTCTCGGGCAGTATCCTGGCGGTCTGTTCCTGCACGATCCTGCCGCTCTTTGCCGGTATCTACCGGATGGGAGCGGGGTTGGGGCCGGCGAGCGCTTTTCTCTATTCCGGCCCGGCGATCAATATTCTGGCTATCGTGTTGACCGCCGCCGTCCTCGGGCCGCAGATGGGGATTGCCCGGGCGGTCGGTGCGGTCAGTTTCTCTGTCATCATTGGACTGTTGATGCACTTCTTTTTCCGCAAGGAAGAACAGGAGAAAGTGGCCGCAGCGGCGGCGATGCCGGAGCCGGAGGTTTCCCGACCGTTATGGCAAAATGGACTCTTTTTCGCTTCAATGGTCGGTATTCTGGTCTTCGTTAACTGGGGGCGGCCCGCCGAACCGGATGGACTCTGGCAGGGCATTTATGCGTCGAAGTGGTTGATTACCGGTCTGTTTGCGCTGGCCCTGGCTATTATTCTGGTCGTCTGGTTTAAAATAAATCGTTGGTGGATGGTGACGGTTGTCGCAACAAGTTTTATTCTGGCCATGGTCTTACCGGACCATCCAGAGTTAGCATTCGTCGCTGGAACTATTGGCTTGACCGTGCTGCTGACAAAAGGTCGGGACAATGAAGGCGAACTGGAGGAGTGGTTCGACACCAGTTGGGACTTTGCCAAGAAAATCCTGCCGCTGCTGCTCTGGGGGGTCCTGATCGCCGGAGCCCTTCTGGGCCGCCCGGATCATGAAGGGTTGATCCCGTCGCAATGGATTGCCGACCTCGTTGGCGGCAACTCGATGTGGGCCAACCTGTTCGCCTCGGTGGTGGGAGCGTTCATGTACTTTGCCACCCTGACCGAGGTGCCGATCCTGCAGGGATTGATCGGGGCCGGTATGGGGAAGGGGCCGGCACTGGCACTGCTGCTGGCCGGTCCGGCACTGAGCCTGCCGAACATGCTGGTGATCCGTTCGGTGATGGGGACCAAGAAGACCATCGTTTTCGTGCTGCTGGTCATCGTCATGGCGACGATCTCCGGGATGATTTATGGTGCGATATTTTAACTTTGCTGGTCACCAGGGACCGAGCATGTGTTCTTAACGGAGAGGCGCAGAGGAGGAGAGGGCGTAAAGAGAGATCATGGTCTTAGGGGATTTTAGAACCAAATAGATTTATCTTTGAGTCTCCGCATCTCTTCGTCTCTGCGTTGTGTTCTCGCTATTCTGGCACCAAGATAGAAAACGAAAAAGAGGAGAAAAAACATGAAAAAAATTCAGATTCTCGGCACCGGTTGCGCCAAATGTAACCAACTGACAGCCAACGCCAAGGAAGCTGCGGATTCGCTGGGAGAAGAGGTCGTCATCGAGAAGGTTACCGAGCTGAATGACATCATGACGTTCGGCTGCATGACCACTCCGGGCTTGGCGATCGACGGGACGCTGGTTTCGCAGGGCAAGTTGCTCAAGCCTGAGCAGATCATGAAAATGCTGAGTGCAGAATCCTGATGAGTAGCGCAGGGATCAAGTCAGCCTGGAATTTAGCTCTGAAATTATGTTTGGCCGGAATCTTGTTGTTTGCCGCGTTGGGGTCTGCATTCGCTAATCCGGTTCCACGCCTTGTTGATGTCGGTGCCGATAAATGTATCCCTTGCATCAAGATGGCACCGATTCTCGATCAGCTCAAGAAGGATTTTGCCGGCAGGATGGAAGTTAAATTTGTTGATGCCTGGAAAAATCAGGAGGAAGCGGCTGGCTACGGAGTTCGGATGATTCCAACTCAGATATTCTACGCAGCAGACGGCAAGGAACTCTTCCGACATACCGGCTTTTTCAGTCGGGAAGAAATCCTCGGCAAGTGGCTGGAGCTCGGTTACAGCTTCGACACCGGGAAACCATGATTGAATCGGTTCTGAGCAGTTTAAGCCAGGCCATGTCCGGGACACCTCTTGTTGCGTTGACCGCCGCGGCCGGTTGGGGGGTATTGAGTATTATTCTGTCCCCCTGCCATCTGGCCAGTATTCCACTGATTATCGGTTTCATCGATGGTCAGGGGCAAATGACGACTCGCCGCGCCTTTGTGCTCTCCAGCTTGTTTGCCATCGGTATCCTGTTTTCGATTGCGTTGATCGGTCTGTTGACAGCCATGGCCGGCAGGATGTTGGGGGATCTCGGTCCCTGGGGCAACTGGGTGGTCGCCGTTATTTTCTTTCTGTTCGGTCTGCACCTCTGGGGAATCGTTCCCATACCCTGGTCGGGGCCGGCGTCGGTCGGAATGCAGCGCAAGGGTTTGCTCGCAGCCCTGTTGCTTGGATTGATTTTCGGCATCGCCCTCGGCCCCTGCACCTTTGCCTTTATGGGGCCGGTCATCGGTTTGGCTTTTGCCGAAGCCGCAAAGAGTATGCTCTATGCGGCTCTTCTGTTGATGGCTTACGGGGTCGGACATTGCACTGTCATTGTTTTGGCCGGGACTTTTGCCGAGCAGGTTCAGCGGTACCTCAATTGGAACGAGCGTTCCACCGGGACTCTTTGGGTGAAAAGGATCTGTGGATTGCTGGTTGTAGGCGGAGGGGTCTGGCTTATCTATACCGCTTCCTGAAACTCTGACAAATAAAGGATGAAGGCTATGAAAATATTTACTTTTGCTATTTTATGGATGGTTCTGCTCTCTGCCCCTGCCTTGGCGAACGACAACGTGTTGGAAGAATATATCAAGAGCTTTAATTATGATTCACGCCTTGAGATGAAGGCGAGCAGTAAGCAGTTGATCGATTTGCTAGAAGATGGGAAGGCTGTTCTGGTCGATATCCGCTTCAAAGAAGAGCAGGAGGCCTGGGGGCCAAGCTTTGCGCTTAATATTCCTCTTAATGAACTGCCCGAACGTTTCCGTGAACTACCGCAAGACAAGATCATTATTACAGCCTGCCCTCATAAGGACAGGGCCATTATTGCAATGACATACCTGCGGTCGAAGGGCATCCCAGCACGATATCTGACCGATGGTCTGATCGGTCTGGCTGAAAATTTGCGGGGGGATGACGCCTTATATTTCTTGAAAATGCTGAATGATCAATAAGGAAATAGGCCATATATGATGAGCTTGACAATATCCGCTTATGCGGATATTGTCGTTTTTGTGAAAGAGAAAGCAAAAATATTCAAGGCCCTCGCCGATGAAACACGCCTGCGGATACTGGCACTTCTGCTCGAAGGCGAGCTTTGTGTCTGTGAAATTATCGCCGCGCTCGAGCTGCCGCAATCGACCGTCTCCCGGCACCTGGCCTATTTGCGCAAAAGTGGCTGGGTTCAGGACCGACGCCAGGGGCTCTGGATGTATTACCGGCTCAGCAACGGGGACGTCTCCTTGATCGACGAACTGAAGACGGTGTTGAAGGGACA
>PKTZ01000207.1 GCA_002868925.1 Desulfuromonas sp.
GATCGAGTTCAGACTGTGTAGTGCCATGTCTCCGACTGTTTTGTCGGCAAGGCGGTGCTGCAACCTGAACAGGAGGGAGAGGTTGTGCGGAGCCGGAAACTTCGGTGCCGGAGAAAACCCGCCATGAATTTGATCGTAGCGGGATCTGTAGGTGTTTACTGCCTGTCGGAAAATGTCCTCGGTAAGAGGTTCCCGGCTGCCAGGTTGGTTGTCAGTTTGAGTAAGGGTTTGCTGGATGCTGGAACCGGCCAAGTCGATCCGAGCGCGGTCGGTTTGCCACAAGTCGACGATCTTCTCCAGGAGCGAGACAAGACCGAGCAGTCCTGGCCGGTTGTCCTTCGGAAGGTAGGTAGCGGCAAAAAAAGGTTGAAGTGTCGGCGTCAAAAGCAGGGTCAGGGGCCAGCCGCCACTACCGGTCATCGCTTGGCAGGCCTGCATGTAGGTCGCATCGATGTCGGGCCGCTCTTCACGGTCGACCTTGATCGGGATAAACTGTTCGTTCAGTATTCTGGCGACGGTAGTATCGGTAAATGATTCATCGGCCATGACGTGACACCAGTGGCAGGTCGAATAGCCGATCGAGAGGAAGATCGGTCGGTTGAGTTTTCTGGCGCGGTCAAGTGTGGAGTCGGCCCAGGGGTTCCAGTCGATGGGATTGGTTGCATGTTGTAGCAGGTAGGGGCTTTTTTCGAAAATGAGACGATTGTATTCATCCCCTCCGTCCTCCGGTAGGGTCTGCAGGTCGATACGGTCGAGGTCCTTAATAGATATATGTTTGTTACGTGACATAACGGTATCCTTGATATCAATCGTAACAACAGGGTGGGGGAGTGCAAGGCGCTGTAAATGGAATCAGTGTGGAGCGGACATAAAAAGACCCCGTACACGGAGGGGGGGTGCGTACGGGGCCAAAAGACTTTGGACTTTTTCAAGCCAAAGCTCGGGTATAGTTATAATACGAAATTCATATGGGATGCAAGGAAAAATTTATCTTTTTTGTTAAAAGAAAAGGGAGACTGAAACCAGCCTCCCTTTTCTTTTAAGCGTGCACGTTTAACTTACTTGACGTGGCAGCCGTTACACTTGGTCGGGCCGTCGTTGCCTTTATGGCAGTCTTTGCAAACCTTGTGTGCGGCATTCTTGAATGCCGGAGCCTTGGTGCCGTCGTGGCAGGAGCGGCAGGAACCAGCGTCGGTGCCGTTGTGGTGGCAGGTGGCGCAGTCAGCAACGTTTGCCTGGTGGCCAGCATGGTTGAAGGTGATGGTTCCCTTCTTGTTTTCGATCTTTACTTCAGCCGGGCCATTGTTGGCGATCGAATTGGCGGCGACGGCAACGAATGCAACCATCATCAGTACTGCGAAAAACTTTTTCATTTCTTCCTCCTCATTTCCCTGTGGTTAGATGAATGAAATAGAAATTATTCCATTCTTTAAATTATGTCTGAACTTTACTCAAGGACTGTTCTCTTGTCATCAGACATAGGTCTATGTATGACCCGATGTCGGTATAAATATATATGATTTCGATATGTTATGCTGTTAATGTCGGGTTGTGTTTTTTGTTATGTCGGCCCGATATTTTATTTTATTGCGTTGTTTTAGGCACTCTGGTAAAGTGCGAAGCCGAGTATTCAGTTATGAAAAAAGACGATTTAACACCGAAGGTAAGCATCGATGGCAATGCCATCCGCCGCATACGCGAAGAGAAGAAGCTGACCCAGCTTTATGTCGCTAAGGTGGTTGGCGTGACGACCGATACCGTCTCCCGCTGGGAGAATAACCGCTATCCCTCAATTCGCCGTGAAAACGCCCTGCTGCTGGCGGAGGCATTGGAAGTCGACCTGGTCGATATCCTGCTTGATGTTATTGATGAACCGGTCCCGGCCCCTTTTGTCGGGATGCGCCCTTTTATTAAGAGTGTTTTGCCGATTGTTTTCCTTCTTGTCATTGCTCTTGGCATATATCTCTACTTCACACAGAAAGATCCTTTAACTTACACCTTCTCCGCATCCCGGGTTTTACCGACCTTTGCCGTGCCCGAGGGATCACTCCCGGTACGGATAAGGCTGGATGTTTCAGGTGATATGAAGGGGATGATTCTTCGTGAACGATTCCCGAAGGAATGGAAATTGACCCAGGCAAGCCCCCCCGCATCGAGCCTCGATAATGTTGAAGGGATGGTCCGCTGGATTATCAAGCCGGATGAGAGGCCAGCGGTCATAACGTACCTGATCCAGGTCCCTGCCGGTCTTGACCCTTCACAGGATTATTCTTTTTCTGGCGAGGTGATCGTTAATCCGCGTGGAAGCGGTATGACCTACGAAGTGTCAGGTGATGAGTCAGTACAGGTCGGACAGTTCCACTGGGCCGATGATAATGGTGATTCGGTCATCGACGACAGCGAGACTCTTGCCGCAGCCAATGCGATCGACGAAATGGCCAAACTTCACCTGAGTTGGGAGTCGATCGAAAAGATATGGGACGCCGGCAGGTATAAGTGGAATGCAGAGAAAAAGAAGTTTGAACCGCTCCGTTCCCAGTAATCATCCCGTTTAATTACCGTTGTTTATCATTTCCGGCCAGGGTGCTCCATTCCCGCCGTTCAGGACCGTTGCAAAGCAGATTGATTCCGATATGATGCTTCGCTTCAGCTTCTTCCAGTACATCGTGAAATAATTGACATCGTTCCCGGATCGTTATCTGGTGACTTTTTCCCCCGAGTAGAGGGGTTGTCAGGAGTTTGTACTCCGATCGGTTGACGATGTCGACGATCTGCCGCCAGGCTCTTGCAAGCCACTCCGGCCGGCAGATCTCTTCCTGGTCGAAATCGTATATGACTGCATGCAGTCGGAGTGGGTCGGTTCCGCCCGGAATGACTGAACCGACTGAAACCGGGGTCGCGTGAAAGGCTTTTGTCAAAATTTTGAGAGGCGGTTCTGTCGTTTCGGTAAAATGGTTTTCATCCTGCAGAACCATAAAGGTATCGGTCTCGGTAACAACAATATCGGTATCCGGCAGGGTGACATCCGGTGCGACGGCGCTTACCCGGTAATCACCGATTCTGACTGTGACTTCACGAAATCCCTCGATTAACCTCATTTCGGCAACGTCTCCTGCTGCCGGGATCAGTAGCTGTTGATGTGGATCCGATCTTTTGGCAGCTGTTCGGCCGGATGACCCGGTTTTTCTTCGGCCGGGCGGCCGATTCCGATGATGGACAGAATGCGCATCTGCTCCGGTATCGTCAATAGGGTGCGCAGGTACTCCTCGGCGCTTTGGTTGTCATTGTGCTCACGCAACCGGATCTGGGCCCAGCAACTGCCGAGGCCGAGGTCGTGGGCAGCGTATTGCAGGGAAATGGCCGCTATAGAGCAGTCTTCGATCCAGACATCGGAAACAGTCTCATCCCCGCAGATGATATACGCTACGGCAGCACCGGCGAGAAAGGCTGAACCGTGTGCCTTGGCCATAGATATCTTTTCGAGCAGGTTTCTATCGTCGACGCGGATAAATTGCCAGGGGTTCTTGCCGCGTGAAGTTGGTGCACGCAGCAGCGCTTGCTGAAGTTTTTCAAGTTGTTTCGCGTCAACCGGTTTGTCACTGAACAGCCTGATGCTGCGCCGTTTTTGCAGAATGTCGATCATGTTTGACATGATGCCCTCCGTGGATGAGATAGCGCATCATAGCATAATCGCCGGGGCAGGGCAGTGGGATTTGAAAATAATCAGCTTGTAGCGAGCCGGTTTTCGAGAGCAAGGCTTTCGGCGGGCTTGCCCATACAGATCAGCCGGTCGCCGGCTTGCAGTATTGTCGTGGTGGGGGGATTGTAATGCAGTTTCCCGCCTTGGCTGACTGCCAACAGGAGTAGACTCGGGTAGGAAGAAATATCAATCTGTTCAATGCGGCATGATGTGAAATTTTGCGGCAGAATAACCTCCTCGATCCGCAGATCTCCATTGTCTTCGCGCAGCATCTGATCGAGAAAAGAAACCACGGTCGGGCGCAGCATCGCCGAGGCCATGCGCAAGCCCCCAATTCGACTTGGCGAGATGACGGTATCGGCGCCGGCCATTTTCATCTTTGCGTTGTGGTCAGGATTCCCGCATTCGGCGACGACGTGAATTGACGGTTTGGCCTGTTTTGCCGTCAGGGAGACGATTAAATTCTGGTTGTCGTCACCGGTAACGGCGAAGAGGCCAGCCGCCTTGTTAAGACCGGCCCGTTCGAGGGTTGTCCCCTCCATGGCGTCTCCTTCAATCAAGACGCTATTTCGGAACTTTTCGTCTATTTCGAGAAGCCTTTTTCGATCTTGGTCGACGATGACATAATCTCTTCCGGTGCTGAGGAGTTCATCGATGATGCTGATGCCGAGATTGCCGATGCCGCAGACGATGTAATGGTCGTGGATACTCTTCACTTTCTTTTCCATCCGATTCCTCCAGAAGGAGTCCTTCAACTCTCCTTCGATGATAAATGCGGTCAGGTTGGTCAGCAGGTAGGTGATCAGGCCGATCCCGCTCAGGGCAATGACGATGGTGAAAGTCCGCCCGGCCGGATTGCCTCCGAGGTCGATCACCTCTTCAAAACCGATTGTGGTGATAGTAATGACGGTCATATAAAGGGCATCAACCGCCGAAGCCGTCTTGCCGGAGAAGAACCAAAAGCCGGCAGTTCCGAAGAGCAGCACCAGTAAAAGAAGAACTGCCACGAGAAGCAGTTTGTGGAAGAGTTTGTTGTTGATCAATCGTTTGCTCGATTCGGGTGAAGTGACGGATACATCAAATAAATCCCATCATTTTTAGGTGTCTAAACAAGTTGTAGCAGCCCATCAGCGCGACCATGACACCGGCGATCTTAAGCATCCAGGAACGTGCTTTAGTCCCGAGCCAGTGGGCCGAGGATCCGAAGAGCAACAGGGCAGGTGCCGTCCCGAGGCCGAACAACAGCATAACTATTGCCCCTGACTTCATGCTAGCGGTTTGGGCAGCGGTGATTGCCATTGCATACAGGAACCCGCAAGGCAAAAACCCCATAATCAAACAGAGAGGAAGAGCGGAAAGACCCGGAGGCAGCTCGCGCAGCCGGGAGACGGTCTGCGTGATCTTTTGTGTTGGCCCCGGGAATTCTAGGCGCATGATGTCAAGTTTGCTGAAAGCCCCGGCAGTACCGAGACCGAGTATAATGACGAAGAGATCGGAACCGAGAAGAAGAAGTCTGGTTACCGAAGCAAATGTTTCTTTGTAAGCCATCATCGAACCAAGCCAGCCGACAAGCAGGCCGATAAAAGTGTAGGTTACGATGCGTCCGGCGTTGTAAAGGAGATGGAAAATTACACCACCTCTTTTACCTTCCTTGGAGAGCGAAAGTGCAGCAACGAGCCCTCCGCACATGCCGATGCAATGCCCTGACCCAAACAAAGCGGTTGTGAAAGCCATTCCGTAAATCGGATCGATCATCTTTGTTGTCCTTTTCGTGGTCAATACCAGGGGGGGGTCAATCATCAGTTTCATTATCGTCATCATCATCGTCGAGCATGCGATATTTCGGCGCTTCGATGTCGTCAAATTCTCCTTTTTTGACGGCCCAGACAAAAAAGAGCCAGACTCCGGTGCCGATGAAAAGGGAAAGGATGATGAGGATAATAATCGATTTCAGCATTGGTGGATATTAATCTTGCGAGTTGCCGATCGCAAGCCCTTTTTGTAGGGACGCACCGAGGCGGAGCGAGTTACCGATAACAAGAAGAGAACTGCTCGCCATGGCCGCGGCCGCCCAGACCGGGGCAAGGTAGCCGCTGGCAGCGAGCGGAATCGCGATCAGATTGTAGCTGAACGCCCAGAACAGGTTTTGCCGGATTGCCGCCATACACTTGCGGGCAATTTTGAAAGCGGCAATGAGGTGCTTGAAGTCCGGCCTGGTCAAAACCAGGTCGGAGGTTTCGAGGGCGATATCGGTACCGCCGGCCATGGCACAGCCGACATCGGCCTGGGAGAGGGCCGGTGTGTCGTTGATACCGTCCCCGACCATGGCGACTATGCGCCCCAACTCCTGTTTTGACTTGATCCAGGCTGCCTTGCCGGCCGGGTCGATGGCCGCTTCGATCTCGTTAATTTTAAGGGCTTTTGCGATTTTGCGGACTGGGGCTTCGCGGTCGCCGGAGAGCAGGGCCGTGTTGATATTGTGTCGGTGCAGTTCGTTGACAGCTGTTTCAGCTTCGGGACGAAGTTCGTCGGTGAAGATGATTCTACCGCGGTATTCCCGGTCGACGGCAACGTGGACTTCGGTGCCGGAATTTTCCTCTAATCCCAATGCCGAAATATCATTTTCAACCATGAAGGTTCGACTGCCGAGCCGCCAGACATGACCATCTTTTTTGATAACAAGTCCACGTCCCGGAACTGTTTCGGTGGTAACAGGTGGAGGGATTGTGACACCATCGGTTTGAGCTTTATGCAGGATAGACAGGGCAAGGGGGTGGTTGGAACCGGATGCGATNGCGGCGGCTTCCGTCAGTAATTGATCGCTGCTGATATCGTGCGCCGGCAGGATACGGGTGACGATCGGCTTCCCCCGGGTCAGGGTGCCGGTCTTGTCGAAGGCGACGGTGTTGATTCGACTCGCCGCTTCCATCATATCGCCGCCGCGAAACAGAATGCCGGCAGATGCCGCCTTGCCGGTCGCGACCAGAATGGCGGTCGGTGTCGCCAACCCGAGGGCGCAAGGGCAAGCGACGACCAATACGGCGACCGCGTTCAGTACAGCTGGGTTAGTGCCGCCGATGAAAAGCCAGAACAGGAAGGTCGCAACCGCCATGATGATGACCAGTGGAACGAAAAAGGCGGCGATCCGGTCAGCCAGCAGTTGCACCGGGGCTTTCCGGTTCTGCGCCTCCTCGACCAGTCGGTTCATCCGTGAGATGAATGATTCGGATTTAATCTTTTCAACTTTCAGGGTCATGGATGACGACAGGTTGAGGCTGCCGGAGGTGACCCGTGCCCCGACACCACGACAGACCGGCAACGATTCGCCGGTGACGGCTGATTCGTCGAATTCACTCTCGCCATCGGCAACGATTGCATCGACCGGAACCCGTTCCCCCGGCAGAACTATGATACTGTCGCCCGGTTTCAGGTTGACACTCTGCACCGTCCATTGCTTGTTGCCGTCAGTCTGCCTTGCCGTGTCGGGGGCGAGTTGCAGCAGGCGGTCGATGCCTGAGATCGAGCGGTTGCGGGCGGAGCTCTCCAGCAGCCGGCCGAGCAGAATCAGGGTGACGATCATGCCGGCACTGTCGAAATAGACCTCGGCATCACGGAGCATCGCAAAGATGCTGTAGATATAGGCGGTCAATACCCCGAGCGCAACCAGCAGGTCCATGTTCGGGGTACGGTTACGCAGGCTGCGCAGGGCGCCGGTAAGGAAAGGCCAGCCGGAGTAGAAAACGACCGGGGTGGTGACGGCTGCGGCGAAATACTGGATGATCTGGCGGACATGTGGTTCGATCCCGTGAAAATAGCCGGCGTAGAGGGCAATCGAATA
>PKTZ01000053.1 GCA_002868925.1 Desulfuromonas sp.
AAGAAGATGGGTTTCGTCCCGCTCTCATCGAACGATTCCCTGGCCGCCAAGACCGCCCGCGAGAACAAACCCTTTCTGAGCAACCGATTCGCCTCAGTCCACCACGCCTCGATCTTCGAAAAGGTCCGGCTCGAAAAAGATGGCGAGGCACCGCAACCGATCCAGAAGATCATGTCTGTGCCAATTTCGGGCGAGGATAGGGCCAAAGGGATTATCCAGGTCTCGCGCAAGGGGCCGAACGAGGATGCCGCCAAGAACTTCGAGCAGGCCGACCTAGACAACCTCGCCGAAATTGCCAAGACCCTGTCAGCGCACTTCTGATTTAATACAACCGTATAGACATATTCATACGAAAATGGGGACAGAATTGAATTCTGTCCCCATTTTGTTATTAAATTTCTTATTTTTCGTTTCTACTGCAGCTCGTAAACCACCATCGCCGAGCGGGCTTTTTTGCCGAACATCCCCTTGTGTTTAAACTTGACCACTGCCGCCAACTCGTCGATACCGTCGTTATCGACATCAGCCATGGCAAAGTCCGCCAAGTAGCCATTCTCGATCTTGGTCTTCCATGTTTCGTTCATGGTCAGACCGTTCCACTCAAAGGCCAGAATTTGCCCTTTCTTGAACTCCCGGTAGCGAGCTACGACCCGATGCCCTTCGCTCCGATTAGCCAGTATTTCACCCGTTTGGGCGACAACAACGCGTGAAGGGATAAAATAGATACCCTCGGAATCCGCATTGCCAAGCTGTCGTTCGAAACGAACTTCTGACCCACCGACATAATCAGGCGATTCCCATAGGACATCCCCTTCGTTATCGGTGACCTTGAGAAAGTCGGTCGTCGTCAGATAGGCAAATACCGTCTTACCATCCCGATCGACAAAAGGGGCTACGGAATAGATATTGACCCGCGGTGGCAGAGATATGGTCTCGTCCTGCACCAACATCATACCGTCCCACGCCACCCGGAAAGCATCCTGATAGTAGTTTTCATTACGGGACATCTTCTGGCCGAGGAGGACCGCGCCTTCCCCTTGGAAATTGACTACCCGGAGATGCCATTCGATATCCTTTTCGATGATCTGATACATCTCCTGCCGGTAGGCGATCAAAAACGATTCCATCCCGTTATCACCGAAAGCCGAAACTGTTACTTCCTCGCTTCCGTCGCCATCGATATCGATGGAATCGATAGCCAACACCTTGAGGCTAACCGAGACCGGGATCTTGCCGGTCATCTGGAACCGATTTTCCTCCTTGCGCCCGATCAAGATATTGCGTTCGGAGGCAATCGCGGTCTCATTGCGACCATCACCATCGAAATCGCCGACTGTCATCCCGACCACCGCCTCGTCGATGTCCGGGCCATACCAGACCCCTTGTTGCGTCTCCTCTTTCCGACGGATTATTACTGAATCACTGCCAGTCTCTTCCGGTGCTTTTTCAACGGCGACAGGAACAACGGGTTTAATCGGTGCCTCAACAAAAGCCGGTGGTGTTGCTACTTCTATGGGAGTTATTTGTTGTTCCGAACCGGAGAATCCGCTTTCGTCGAGCAAATAACTGTTCAATTGGTTCCCAGTAGCAGTTTGAATAGTTAGAGAACTCTGCCCCAGCTCAAAAATAATAAGCGGCTTCACTTCGTCGTCCTCAGTAGCCAGCCACTCGAACTGCGGTAGCATTGTTCGGAGTTCCTGTCGGGTCTCCTCCGGAACTGACGGGTCGCTCTGGAGCAGTGCCGGCACCTGGTCGTACCGGCGAATCGGTGCCCCCTTTTTAATCGAATCACTCCCCGGCAACAGCTCGGCATATGAATAACCGCTCTTCAGGCGCGTCACACGTAAAAAACCTTTATTGCTATCAAGAGTTCCGATCACTTCGCCGGTCACCGGATGGACAATCTTCTCTCCCAGGACTACCAGACTGAAAATATCACCGGCCCGTATCCCCTTGCTGGCATCGAGGTCGATCAGGTATTCATTCTCGATCTGCATAACTACGTAGCCGTCGATTGCCTGATAGTCTTTAGTCAACTGTTCTGGCAATTCCGCCCAACATAAGGTTGGAACAAACAGAAGGAAAATCACAATTTTAAAAATCCGCATAACCTCTCCCAACAAAAAAATCAAACCTGATTTTAACGCACTCACGGCAGACCGCAAAGTGATTTCTCATTGTGAGCTATCGTCACTTCGTCAACATTCAACATAAAAAATGGGCCCGCTGCGAACAGCGGGCCCATTGTCATGTCATATAACTTGAACGAAGTTCAAATTAGAACTTGGTCCAGATACCTGCCATCAGGCCAATTGCGTCTTCTGGATCGGGACCGATCGGAGCAGAAGCGGTGCCGTAGTTGAGCTGGGCGCCGACCTTGGTGTTCGGAGCAAAATTGTACAAGGCGCTCAGGTTAGCCATCATAACATCGTCGGCACGGAGGGTAGGAAGCTTAGTAAGTGAGTCCTCTACCGGCTGTAGGTAAGCCAGGGAGAAGAGAACGTCGAGGTCAGCCGAAGCGTTCATGGTGCCGTAGACTTCAAGGCCCATGATACCGGCGTCAGCACCACAAGCTTCCCAGATGTCGTTGCCACCTAGAGCGTCGAATTCGGTCGTGAACGGACCGTAGGTGTGCGGCTCCCAGTCAGCGAACTTGGTCAGGCGGGTTTGCTGGGTTTCGTCAGCGTCAGCAGCGTCCATCGCATAGAGAGCAATAGCGCCGAGGGTGAAGTTGTCGGCAAGCTTGGTCGATGCGTCGACGTAGAGCTGGGTACCAACATTGTCAACCTTTGCAGCGCCGCTCAGGCCGTTGTCGCCGAAGAAGTAGTCGAGCTCAGCCTTCAGCTTAATCGCGCCGAGGTCCTGGTTCATGCTGATACCGGCAACACCAGTGTTGTTGCTGCCAGCTGCACCGTCGTTCAGGTTGCTGACGAAAACGCTGCCGCCAATCTGCTTGATATCAAACTGGGCGCCAACCAGGTAGGAGTCAGTGTCAGAACCGGCTTTTTCGTTGGTTCCGTACTCGTTGAGTTGGGTGTAAATCAGGGTCAGCGGAACCGACTTCAGGCCAACGTAAGCACCGGTGCCGAGGTGATCAACAACAATACCCATGCCCTGTCTATAGTACTGCTGGCCGAGGCGAAGGGTGTAAGCGTCCTTGGCGATCTCGAGGTAAGCCTTGTCAAACTGGATGTCTGCGTTGTTCTCGAAACGAGCTGTGTTCTGGCCGGCAGCACCCCAGGTGCTTTCGGTGAAGTCATTACGGACATTAATGCTTACGCCGTCGGCAACAGCAATCTTGGTCGCGACACGTAGACGCTGATGGAAGTAATCGACAACGCTATCATCGTCCGTGGTATTCCAATCATAGTTTTCAAGATTGTAGTAAAACACACGATACTCACCAGAGATGCTGACCTTATCGTCAGCGACAACAGGGGTTACCATACCGACGGTAACCAACAGTGCAACTAATGCTAATACCAACTTTTTCATACTTTTGCCTCCTGATAAAAAAATTATCGTACTTCCTCCATTTATTGGAGAACTGGTCGGCACCTCCCATAGGCACCTTTTTCGGAACTAGTACTTCTTTAATTTGATTTTCAGCGGCAGGTCGGGATGCCGTCGGCATCCGTCCCTCCTTTGCTCAAGGCGAAATCGCCTTTTTTAATTAAAATTGCTATTTCAAACCTACGTTTTACAAATAGTACAAAAACAGTGCCAAACCATTCAGGCGCAAGAACAACTTAAAATTACAATTAATTACAATGACTTACAGGGCCTAAACTCAGTTCCATTCGTCTTGTCCTGTTTATCACAGATGTCTCATTCAAGCCACACTGTAGACAGAACGCCACGATTTTGAACTGTTATTTTGGTTGCTGCAACGGCTTTTCAACCTGAGGAACAACCTCCCTGAAGCATAAAACTATCATTCAAAGAACAGAGTTTATCTTAATCATATCGCCTGTCAAGAACTGCTAACAATCTATCAAGTAACCCTAGAGCATCTTCTGCAGCAGCGACTTCAGCATCGAAGCATCGATCACGCTGCCATCCCGCTTGATCTTAAACTCGGCGTCGACCACGATAACCCGCGGGATGAGGTAGACGTTGTAGGCCTTGTAGACCCGACCGTCATCGAGCATCTTTACGTGCGTGCCGGCCAGGGGATGCTTCTCAATGTATTTCCTGACTTCGTCTTCGGTATCGTCGACGAAAACCTCGATCACCGGAATCTTGTTTTCGGCCAGAAAATCCTGTGCTTTTTCGAATTGCGCCGATTGTTGCCGGCAACTGGGGCACCAGGTCGTTGCCAACTTGAGAATGAAAGGATGCCCCTTGTAATCGGCCAGCCGGACTTTCTGCCCTGCCATGTCGGTCAATTCAAAATCGGGAGCGACTGTCCCAGGTGCCAGCTCGGCCCGCACGACAGAGGCGGGAACAACCAGCAGGACGAACAAGATTATCGGTGCGATCCACCGGCACTTCATAAGCAATTCGCTCCCGGGATTCGGCCCGCAGGCGACTACCCCATAAAAAAAACACGCATCAAAAGTACAATGTTTGCATCCGACCTGTCAAGGCAAAATCGGCACGAAAACAAACATTGTTTTAATTTCATTTACTGATCAGTCGAAGCGGCTAAAAAGGGAGTTACGTAGCGGTTAATGTCCCGCCTGACAGAGCTCGGTCAGCACCCCGCCGCTCGCCTTCGGGTGCAGAAATGCAATACGGGTTCCGTGGGCGCCGTTGCGCGGCGTCTCGTCGATCAGACGCACCCCCTTGGCCTTGAGATCGGCCAGCGCCGCTTCGAGATCGGCGACCTCGTAGGC
>PKTZ01000173.1 GCA_002868925.1 Desulfuromonas sp.
CAGATGCAGTCGGGCGGCGGCAAGGCGATGAGTTTCGGCAAGAGCCGCGCCAAGCTGCTCAACGATACGATGGCACGCATCACCTTCAACGATGTCGCCGGGATCGATGAGGCGAAGGATGAACTGGAAGAGATCGTTGCGTTTTTGAAGGATCCGAAGAAGTTTTCGCGGCTCGGCGGCCGGATTCCGAAAGGGGTGTTGTTGGTCGGCCCTCCCGGTACCGGTAAGACCCTGCTCGGTCGCGCCATCGCCGGCGAGGCGGGGGTTCCGTTCTTCTCGATCTCCGGTTCCGATTTTGTCGAGATGTTCGTCGGCGTCGGTGCCAGCCGGGTCCGTGACCTGTTTGTTCAGGGAAAAAAGAACGCTCCCTGCATCATCTTCATCGACGAGATCGACGCGGTCGGTCGTCACCGCGGCGCCGGAATGGGTGGTGGACACGACGAGCGGGAGCAGACCCTGAACCAGTTGCTGGTTGAAATGGACGGCTTCGAGTCGAACGAAGGCGTCATTCTGATTGCTGCTACCAACCGCCCCGACGTCCTCGATCCGGCTCTGCTCCGGCCCGGTCGTTTCGACCGTCAGGTCGTTGTCCCCCGCCCCGACGTCAGGGGTCGGACCAAGATTCTGCAGGTGCATGCTCGCAAGACCCCGCTCTCCGAGGATGTCGACCTCGAGGTTGTCGCCAAGGGAACGCCCGGTTTCTCTGGTGCCGATCTGGAGAACCTGATCAACGAGGCGGCCCTGCTTGCTGCTCGGGCCGATAAAAAGCAGGTCGAAATGGAGGATGTCGATGCCGCCAAGGACAAGGTGCTTATGGGAGCCGAACGGCGCTCTCTGGTGATCACCGAAGAGGAGAAAAAGGTAACCGCCTATCACGAGGCAGGGCACGCTCTGGTCGCTCTCTTCATCCCCGGCGCCGACCCTGTGCACAAGGTCTCTATTATCCCGCGCGGTCGGGCGATGGGGGTCACTATGTACCTGCCGGAGGAAGAGAAGTACAACGAGACCAAGGACGGCCTATTTACCAAGATCTGTACCCTGCTCGGTGGCCGTATCGCCGAGGAGATTACCTTCGAATCGATTACGACCGGTGCTTCCAACGACCTTGAGCGGGCGACCGCTTTGGCGCGCAAGATGGTCTGTGAATGGGGCATGAGTGAAAAACTCGGTCCCTTGACCTTCGGCGAAAAGGAAGGGGAAGTCTTCCTTGGACGCGATTTCGGCCACACCAAGAACTACAGCGAGGCGACGGCGATCGAGATCGACAACGAGATCCGGGGCATCGTTCAGGATTGTTACAACCGGACGACCAAGATCCTGAAGGACAACCGGGATACCCTGATCGCTGTTTCTGACGCCCTGCTTGAGCGGGAAAACCTCGAGGGGGACGAGTTGAAGAAGATCGTTTTCGGCGACGAGACCCCGGAAGAGGATGAGGCGGGAGAAACGGTCGCGCCGACCGACGGCCCCTGTCTCGACGAAGCCAACCCGACCACGGATGCCTAACGCATCTGTTTTAAGCCCTGGGGCATTGTTCGGCCAGGGTTGTCGTGTTGAACTCGACCGGCCGCGCATCATGGGGGTGCTCAACGTCACCCCCGATTCCTTCTCCGACGGCGGCCGGTTCCTGGTCGCCGATGCGCTCAAGCGGCGCATCGTTGAGATGGCTGCGGAAGGGGCTGCCCTGATCGATGTCGGCGGTGAAAGCACCCGCCCCGGCGCGCTTCCGGTCAGCCTAGAGCAGGAACTGGACAGGGTCATTCCGGCGATCGAGACCATCGTCAGCTTGTGCGACGTGCCGGTTTCGATAGATACGACCAAGGCAGAAGTCGCGGCGGCGGCTTTGGCAGCAGGAGCCGCTTTTGTGAACGATATCAGCGGCCTCCGTTTCGACCCCGAGATGGCATCGACCGTCGCCGCCGCAGGTGGCGGTCTTTTCGTCATGCACACCCGGGGACGGCCGGAATCGATGCAGGCCGATACCGATTATCGGGACCTGATGGCCGAGGTGATTACCTACCTCGAGGAGTCGATCGAACTGGCCCGCCAGGCCGGCATCCCGCAGGAGAAGATCGCGGTCGACCCCGGGATCGGGTTCGGCAAGAGTGTCGAGGGGAACCTCGAAATTCTGCGTCGCCTGTCGGAGCTTTCGATCCTCGGGCGGCCGATCCTGCTCGGGACGTCGCGTAAGAGCTTCATCGGCAAGATCCTCGCCCAGGACGATCCGGAAGAGCGCCTGGCCGGCACCCTGGCGACGGTATCACTCGGGGTCGCCGCCGGTGCCTCGATCTTCAGGGTACATGATGTTCGTCCGGCCCGCGAGGCGGCTGAAATCGCCTGGGCCATCTGTCACACCAACCAGACTACACGGGATCGGGTTGATAATGGTTGACTCGCTACATTTCTTTCAGGATTTCCGCTGGCTTCTCGACCTGCTCGATATTGTACTTGTCGCCTTCATTATCTATCGCATTTTTCTCCTGATCAAAGGGACGCGGGCGGTGCAGATGCTGCTCGGCCTGGCCGTCATCCTGGTTGTCTACGTCGCATCGCAGATTGGCGAACTCTACACCCTGCACTGGATCCTCGACAATTTCCTCGCCTCGATTATCCTGGTTATTATCGTCATCTTCCAGAACGACATCCGACGAGCCCTGATTCATGTCGGGAGAAACCCTTTTTTCGCCGATCTCTCCTTCCGCGAGGAATCGGAGCTGATCTCCGACCTGAGTCGGGCCTCGATGTCACTGGCGCGCAAGCGTCAGGGGGCGCTGATCGTCATTGAACGTGAAACCGGAATCAACGACTTCCTAGAGGTCGGGATCGAGATCGATGCCAAGGTCTCCTCCGACCTGATACAGTCGATTTTTCAGCCCGGTTCGCCGATCCACGATGGTGCCCTGGTCATCCAGGAGGGGCGCCTCAAGCGGGCCGGATGTTTCCTGCCGCTGTCGCAGGACGTTTCGATCAGCAAGAAGCTCGGTACCCGTCACCGGGCGGCGATCGGCCTGACCGAGTTGGTCGATGCAGTGGCAATCGTTGTGTCGGAAGAGACCGGAAAGGTCTCGATCGTGGTCGGCGGCAGGCTGACCCGCGATCTCGACAGCACCGCTCTGCAACGGGTGCTGAAGCGGCTGCTGGAGCCGCGGGTCAATCCGAAAAAAAGCAAAAAGAAGAAATAGCCGATGCTTAGAGGAATAACCGAAAACTTCATGCTCAAGCTTCTCGCGCTCATCTTCTCGGTGATGCTCTGGTTCTTCGTGACCGGAGAGCATCAACTGGAGAAGGGGTATGCGGTGCCGCTGGAATTGAGCAATATCCCGGAAGGTTTGATCGTGGCCAGCGAGGTTCCGAGTCTGATCGACGTGCGGATCGCCGGGCCACGCACGGTACTACTCAACCTCTCGCCGGCCGATCTCAATCTCTCGGTCGACCTGAAGGGGCTGTCGCCGGGGGTGACAACGTTCAAGAAGCTCGATGAGCGCTTCCGCCTGCCTCGAAGCCTGACCGTAACCCGGCTCTCGCCGGCGGTGATCGATGTCAGGTTGGAGAAGGTGCAGCAGAAGAAGGTGCCGGTGCACACGGTCTTTACCGGAATGTTGCCGGAGGGGTTGACGGTCGGAGAGATCGAGATCGACCCGAAACAGGTTGTCGTGGTCGGAGCGGGAAGCGAGTTGAAGAGTGTCAACGTTGTCGAAACCGAACCGATTGACATTTCCGAGGTTCACGAAAGTTTCAATCAGCAAGCTTCCCTCGATTATGTCGGCAAGTTTACTTCTCTGGCCGAACAACAAACGGTCGAGGTCAGGGTGACGATTATCGCCGGGCAGCCAGAACAGCAGAAAGGAAATAAATAGTCGTTATGGCCAAGCGCCTTTTCGGAACTGATGGCGTCCGCGGTGTCGCCAACGTTTACCCTATGACCGCCGAGGTCGCGATGCAGCTCGGTCGGGCCGCCGCCTACCTGTTCAAGGACAGCAGCCGGCGCCACCGTATCCTGATCGGCAAGGATACCCGTCTCTCCTGCTACATGATCGAGAACGCGCTGGTCGCCGGAATCTGCTCGATGGGGGTCGATGCCTACCTGATCGGCCCGATGCCGACACCGGGGATCGCATTCCTCACCCAGTCGATGCGTGCCGATGCCGGGATCATGATTTCGGCATCGCATAACGCCTTTCAGGACAACGGCATCAAGTTCTTTTCGAGCGACGGTTTCAAACTCCCCGATAGCATCGAGATCGAAATCGAGGAGTTGATCAGCAGCGGCAAGGTTGACGAGGTGCGGCCTATCGGTGCCGATGTCGGTAAGGCGTTCCGGATCGACGACGCCGCCGGGCGTTATATTGTCTTTCTCAAACACTCATTCCCGCGCGACCTGACCCTGAACGGTCTGAAGATCGTGCTCGACTGTGCCAATGGTGCCGCCTACAAGATCGCACCGACCGTGCTGTTCGAACTCGGCGCCGAAGTGGTGCCGATCGGGATTTCACCGAACGGCACCAATATCAACGCCGGCTGCGGCTCGCTCCATCCCGACCAGATGTCGAAGGCGGTCCTCGAACACCAGGCCGACCTCGGTATCGCACTCGATGGTGACGCCGACCGGGTGATCTTCGTGGATGAAAAAGGGAAGCAGGTCGACGGCGACCACGTCATGGCGATTTGCGCAACCGACATGCTTCAGCGGGGTAAACTTGCCGATAACACGGTGGTGGCGACGGTCATGAGCAACATGGGGCTCGACAAGACGGTCCGCGCCGCCGGCGGCAAGGTCATCAA
>PKTZ01000130.1 GCA_002868925.1 Desulfuromonas sp.
TTTTGCATTGGCTCGAAATGACAATGGAAAGGAGTTGGTCATGGCAACGAAAGGGACGATTGGCATTCTGACCGGTGGCGGCGATGTGCCGGGGCTGAACCCGGCAATCCGGGCGGTTACCATCCGCGCGCTACGTGAGGGGTACCGGGTGGTCGGCATCCGGAGAGGTTGGGCCGGCCTGGTCGATCTGGTCCGGGACGAGAAAGCCGACAACAGCAGCTGCTTCATGGAGCTGACGCAGAACGTGGTCAACCGCGCCGGCCGGACCGGCGGCACCTTCCTCCATACCTCGCGCACCCGGCCGAGCCACCTGCCGCACACCAACGTACCGCCGCACCTGCGCGACACCTACACCGAAACCATCAACGACATGACGCCCGAGGTGCTGAAGAACCTGGAGTTCCTCGGGATCGACGTGCTGATCCCGATCGGCGGCGACGACACCCTGAGCTACGGCCAGCGACTGCACGAGGAGGGGGTCAACGTCGTCGCCATCCCGAAGACCATGGACAACGACGTGCCGGGCACCGACTACTGCATCGGCTTCTCGACCTGCGTTACCCGCACCATCGAGATGACCCACGCCCTGCGCACCTGTGCCGGCTCGCACGAGCGCTTCCTGGTACTCGAGGTGTTCGGCCGCTACGCCGGGTTCACCGCCCTGCTACCGACCATGGCCGGCGCCGCCGACCGCTGCCTCATTCCGGAACACCCGTTTGACATCGAGCTGCTGACACAGCTGATGGTCGAGGACCGGAACCGGCACCCGAGCCACTACGCGGTGGTGCTGATCTCGGAAGGGGCGACCATGACCCATCACGACGACATGTCGTTCGAAGGGGAGGAAGTTGACCAGTACGGTCACAAGAAGCTGGGGGGGATCGGCGACCAGGTTGCACAGCAGCTCAAGGATCTGAGCCCGAAATACAACCAGGGGCGACGCATCAACGTGGTCAACCAGCGGCTCGGCTACCTGGTCCGCTGCGGCGACCCGGACGCCCTCGATTCGATCGTGCCGATGGCCTTCGGCAACATCGCCCTCGACCTGGTGATGCAGAAGAATTACGGCCGCCTGATCAGCCTGCACAACGGCTGCTACGACAGCGTGCCGATCGAGGTCGTCACCGGTCAGAAGAAACTGGTCGATATCGACAAGCACTACCAGATCGATCGACTGCGCCCGATCTACGAGACCTTTCTGCGGCAGCCGCTGTTCATCATGACCGGGGATTACTGATCAACCGAGCAACGCATCGATCGCCTCGAAATCGATTTCCCGGTCTGCCAGTGACTGCACCAGGTTGATTTTCTGCCGGTCGTCGGCGGTGATCTTGGAGACATCCTCCATCAGGGTGCTGAAAACATCGGCCGTTAATTGAGGACAGCGGATATAGGGCAGGTTAGTATCATCGAGAATCTGCTGGGTGATGTCCGAGACGTCGCTGGTACCGGTGATCAGAACACCGGCCAACTTCTTACGATATTCATGGATATGGTACAGCGACGCCAGGGTCACCAGTAGCTCGTCGCGCGAGCTGGTCACCACCAGCAGGGTCGATTCCTTCAGGATATCGATAACACGCTGGCAGGAAGCGGCACCGAGCTGAATCTGATAGCAGATCTCCGAGCTCTGGACCTTGGTCGCCCGGAGTCGTGCCCCGAGCAGTTTGGAAACATGTTTCAGGGTTGGGTGCGCCAGGATACGGGAGAAGTTAAAACCACCCTGCACCGCAATCCCGTCCCGTTCGAAGGACATCCGCAGATAGTTCAGAGTCCGCTCCCGCTTTTCGGCGATCAGCTTGTTCGGCAGAATCCCGGCGACTTTCACCCCCTCCTGGCGGAACAGGGCGAGGTTCAGGTTGACCGCGTCGATGACGTTTCCGATACCGCCGCCGGCGACCATCAGGACCGGGGCATCGAACAGCCTGGCCAGGACCGCGTTGTTCAAACCGACGACAGAACCGACGCCGCTGTGTCCCGCCCCCTCGATCACCAGGAAGTCATATTTTTTATCCAGTTCGGCAAAAGCCTTTTGCGCTTTCTCCATCAGGCTTTCGCGGGAGATTTCACCGGCGAGAACCTTGCGGGTGGTATCGGCATGCAAGGCGACCGGCGACATCAGCTCGATATCTTCACCGAGTCCGTAGACCTTGGCCATCAGGGCGGCGTCCATATCGACATCGAGCCCATCATAAACAGTCAGCTTCGGGCCGAACGGCTTGATGAAACCGACCCGCTCGTATTTCTGCCGCGCCAGGTGAATGAGTGAAAGACTGATTGTCGTTTTGCCGCAGTTCTGCCCGGTTGCGGCGACAAAAACTTTTTTGGCCATAGGACCCTCCCTCGGAGATATCAAATTCCACTATCTTATATATCACGCCCGGTCATCATCACCCAGCATTTGCCAAACAAAAAACCGGGGCGAGCCCGGTTTTTTTAATGAGTCATGCGATTTCATGTCAAACCAGGGTATATCCCTTGGTCTCGACATCGAAAATCGTCATGACCGCATCTGGGCTGAAAGGGCAAACCTGCTCCTTGACATACCCTTCGGTATCTTCGTGCTCCCAGATGATTACTTCGACACCCTTGCGCTTGTCCCGCGCCAGACGATGTGTACTCTGTTTCACCAACGTCTTCCACATCGACTCGATATCGAGCAGTTCGAACCCTTCGAACTCCTGGTTCGGTTCGACTCTTTTGCGAAAATCTTTGAGCAGCTCGTAATCGGCAAAGTCGTTTTCACGACGCCACCAACGAATAAAGGGCTGTCCACTCTGTTGCCTTGTTTCAAGTTCTCTTATAATATCACTTCCTCGCATGACTCAGGACTCCTTTCCGTGTAAAATAGCCTTTCGCTGCAAGCTTTTATAAAGACTTCAAGCTCTTTTTCCAATTATAGATCAATAACTTGCACCTGCAACCCACACTGCCAACAGTTGTGATAGACGTATGACCCCGTTATTCGACATCCTCTCAAGAAAAACGGAAAACATTTCCGACCAGCCGCGCCGTCTGTTCCACGGCCGGGGACGCACTCTGCCCGGATACGAATTCATCAACATCGACTGGTATCCGCCGCTGGTACTGATCACACTCTACGCTCTGAAGGAGCAGGACTGGATTGGCCGTCTGGGCAAGGAGCTTAAATCGATAATTGGTGGGCAGTTGGAAGCGATCGTCGTGCAATCGCGCCTGCCGGGGAGTGATTCGCCACGAATCATATTCGGTTCGGTGCAGCCCGAATGCCTGATCACCGAGGAAGGACTCGTTTTCGAAATTGAGCCGCTGGCCGATCAGAACATCGGCATCTTCCCCGACATGAAACCGGGACGACAACTGGTCCGGGACATCGCGGCGAACAAAAAAGTCCTAAACCTGTTCGCTTATACCTGCGCCTTCTCGGTTGCCGCTCTGGCCGGTGGCGCAAAGCAGGTGGTCAACCTCGACATGAACCGCAACCTGCTGAAACGGGGCGGGGAAAATCACCGACTCAACGGGATCGACCTGCGCAATGTATCATTCCTCGCTTACGATTTGTTCAAATCGTTCGGCAAGTTGCGGCGCATCGGTCCGTTCGACCTGGTGATCATCGATCCTCCCTACCACCAGGGGAACAGCTTCCGGGCGGAACGGGACTGGCCGAAGCTGCTGCGCCGTCTGCCGGAGATTATGACTCCATCAGGTGAGGTCATTGCTGCCGTCAGCGCACCGGAGACCGGCCGCAAGTTTTTGCGGCAACAGTTTGCCCGGCACCTGCCGACGGCTACACTGCTCACCGAACTGACCGGTGGAGAGGATTTCCCGGAGAACGATCCGGACAAGGGACTGCATATTCAGCATTACCGGCTCAAAGGAGCTTGACCGTAAAGAGCGGTTTCTCTTAAGATAGCGACGCACCACATTTCACGGAAAGGAATCGCCTTATGAAAATCGTTATAGACCCAACCAAGTGCTGTGCCTCCGGCGAATGCATCAAAGCCTGCCCGGAGAAGGCGATCACCATCGTCGACGGCGTCGCCACGGTCGATCACGACAAGTGTGACCTCGACGGCCTCTGCATCCCGGCCTGCCCCTACAGTGCGGTCAGCTACGAAGAGTAGAAGTTTTTTCACCACCATTGAAAAGCCCCCCGTCATCAAGACGGGGGGCTTTTTCTGTTTATCACGTCGGATCAATCGATCGCCACTCCGAACCCGACCCGGTTACCGCCTGCGCCCTCTTCCGGCGCGGCGTAGATATCATCCTGTTTGAGGAAAACCCTTTCGACCGGCATCTGCAGCTCCTGCACCAGGTAGTCGTAAACCGTTTTAGCCCGTCCGTCGGCCAGCTGCTGCATCTGTTCCTCCCCGGCCTCGGTATTAGCGAGGATCAGTTTCTCCATTTCGGCATCCGGCAACGACTTGACGAATCCGAAAGCGTTACGCGGTTTGGGAAAATCGGCATCTTTGTAGACCTGCTTCAGATAGAGTGAGCGTTCTTCTTCACTCAGGGAGACCGCATCGACCGTTGCCCCCTCCGGTAGTTTGCCAGCCCTTTTGAGAGCGTAAAACTGTAGCTCACGCAACGCATTCTCGAGCCGGACCCGGCGCAGCCCCTCGGGATCCTGCTCCCGATCGACATAGCCGCTGACCTCGAGCTTGAGCGCCGGTCGCTGCACCAGCGCCTCCTTGAGCTTCTCCAACTTCGATCTTTCCAGTTCTTCGAGTCCGATCGTCCCGTACGGGAAGGAGATGGTACTGAAATCCTCTCCGCCACCGCCACCCAGCATCGCCGCCAGCAGTTTGAACGGCGCCGTTGCCGCCTTGACCAGCAGGTTTTTCAGGATGGTGAAGACCACTCCGACCACGCTGAACTCCGGGTCATCGAGATCGCCCGAAACCGGGAGATCGAGGTGGATTTCGCCACGGCGATCCTTGAGCAGGGCAACCGCCAGCCGAACCGGCAGGGTGGTTGCCTCCTCGCTTTCAACCTTCTGCCAGAAATTGAATTGGTCGATGAATACATGGTTGGCAGCATTGAGCTGGTTGCCGTCGACCTTGTAGTCGAGATCGAGATAAAGCTTCCCTTTTTCGATGGCATAGCCGACGTAATTGCCGGAA
>PKTZ01000210.1 GCA_002868925.1 Desulfuromonas sp.
ACGGCGAGCACCATCAGCACGTCGATCATCACCTCTTTGAGCGCCCCGTGGAAACCATGCCCGCCCGCAAATGAACGAGCACATTCGGCCAGGTCGGCCACCACCTGCAACACCCCGAACCCCATACCAGCGATAAGCAGGCCGAGCAGCAGACACAACAGCAATTGACAAAGAGCCAGGAACAGCTTGTCGGGAATATTGATCATCATCTCTTTTTGCATCGATTCATCTCCTTTTTTGCCGCAAGCTAACCCGATCAGGATGTGCTCATGATGAGCATTTGGTCAGGATCATGTTCAATATTGTCATTTCTTTTCATGTAACTTTCACACATCCCTAACAAACTCCTAACACTCCTCCGGCATTCTCCACGTCAAATAATCGAAACAATCAAACAGGAGGACACAGATGCTGTTCCAGATGACAAAAAAATTGACCACGATGTTACTGACTCTGACCGTACTGGTCACCTTCAGTGGGGTTGCCATGGCAAGCACCACCATCAACGGTGCCGGTGCTACCTTCCCGTACCCGGTTTATGGCCAGTGGGCCTACCTCTACAACAAAGAGACCGGGGTCAAGCTCAACTACCAGTCGATCGGATCCGGCGGCGGCATCAAGCAGATTACCGCCAAGACCGTCGACTTCGGCGCCTCCGATGCACCGCTGACCAGCGACAAGCTCGACGCCGAAGGACTGCTGCAGTTCCCGATGATCATGGGTGGCGTCGTACCGGTGGTCAATATCCCCGGGATCAAGCCGGGAGGAATCAAGCTTACCGCCTCGACCCTCAGCGACATTTTTCTCGGCGAGATCACCAAGTGGAACGACCCGAAAATCGCCGCCGATAACGCCGGGGTCAAGCTGCCGGAGACCGCGATCACTGTTGTCCACCGTGCCGACGGTTCCGGCACGACCTGGATTTTCACCAACTACCTGAGCAAGGTTTCCAAGTCCTGGCAGGAGAAGGTCGGTAACGCCAAGTCGGTCAAGTGGCCGGCCGGAGTCGGTGGCAAGGGTAACGAAGGGGTCGCCGCCTATGTACAGCGGATCAAGGGTGCGATCGGCTACGTCGAGTACGCCTACGCCCTACAGAACAAGCTCACTTATGCCTTGCTGCAAAACCGTGGCGGCAGCTTCGTCGCCCCGACCAGCACAGCCTTCCAGGCGGCCGCCGCCAGCGCCGAGTGGTCGAAAGCGCCCGGCTTCTACCTGGTGCTGACCGACCAGCCGGGCAAAGAGAGCTGGCCGATCACCGGTGCCTCGTTCATCCTGGTGCACAAGCAACAGAAGGATGCGGCAACTATCAAGGCGGTTCTCGACTTCTTCGACTGGTGCTATGCCAATGGCGGACCGACCGCCGAGAAGCTCCACTACGTCCCGATGCCGCAAAACGTGGTCGACCTGGTACAGGCTAAATGGAATCAGGAGATCAAGGTCGGGGGACAACCAGTCTGGAAATAGGAGTACGATGTTAAAACAGAAAAATAACATGTTCGACCCTCTCTTCCGCTGGACAACGCTCGGCGGAAGTTTGGTCGTTTTGGTTCTGGTCGCAGGCATCCTGCTGACGTTGATCAACGGAGCGCTGCCGTCACTGGAGAAATTCGGGGTCGGCTTCCTCTTTTCCCAGGAATGGAACCCGGCGATCAACGAGTACGGTGCGCTCAGCAGCGTCTACGGCACCCTGGTCTCGACCCTGATCGCGATGCTGATCGCCGTCCCGTTGAGCCTGGTCATCGCCCTGTTCCTGGTCGAGCTGGCGCCACCCGGAATCAGCCGTGTTGTTGGCGGGGCGATAGAACTGCTCGCGGCCATTCCGAGCATCATCTACGGCATGTGGGGACTGTTCGTCTTCGCACCGTTTCTGGCCGACCACGTTCAGCCGAAGCTTGCCGCCATCGCCCCCGGTCTGCCGTTTTTCACCGGGCCGCCGATGGGAATCGGCATGCTCAGCGCCGGTATCATCCTGGCGCTGATGATCCTCCCCTTTATCACCTCGGTTACCCGCGACGTCTTCCAGATGGTGCCGAGTGTGGTCAAGGAGTCGGCCTACGGCATGGGGAGCACCACTTGGGAGGTCACGCGTAAGGTAACCGTCCCCTACGGCATTCAGGGTGTGGTCGGCGCCTGTTTCCTCGGCTTGGGGCGTGCCATCGGCGAGACCATGGCAGTCACCTTTGTCATCGGCAACAGCCATGAAATCTCGGCGTCTCTCTTCTCCGCCGCCAATTCGATCGCCTCGACGCTGGCCAACGAGTTCACCGAGGCGGCCGACGATGTCTATCTGGCGGCGCTGATCGAGCTCGGGTTGGTGCTGTTCGGCGTTACCCTGGTCCTGCAGATCATCGCCCGCTGGTGGCTGCGGCGAACGGCCAAGAAAATGGGGGCGGTCCGATGAAACCACGTAACCCGCAAAACCGTAAACTGGTTGATCTTTCGATCCGGCTGCTCAGCGGAGCGGCCGCCCTGTTCGGAATCGCCATGCTCACCTGGATTCTCGGCACCGTCATTCTCAAGGGAGCCGGGTCGATTAACTGGGAGTTTTTTACCGAGTTGCCCGCTCCGCCCGGTCTGCCGGGAGGCGGACTGGCCAACGCCATTCTCGGCACCCTCTACATCACCTTCCTGGCGGTACTGATCGGCGTCCCGATCGGTCTGGCGGCCGGTATCTGGCTGGCCGAGTTCGGCAAGGACTCGAAGCTGGCCGAAGCCGTCCGTTTCGGCTCGAACCTGCTGATGGGAACCCCGTCGATTATCATCGGCGTCTTCGTCTTCGTGATTCTGGTCGCGACCACCGGTCACTTCTCCGGTGTCGCCGGGGCGATCGCGCTGGCGATCATCATGCTGCCGGTGGTTGCCCGCACCGCCGAGGACATGCTGGTGCTGGTCCCTTCGGCCTTGCGTGAAGCGGCCCTCGCCCTCGGTGTTCCGCGCTGGAAAGCGACCCTCGGTGTTGTCTTCTGTGCGGCCAAAACCGGACTTTTGACCGGTACCCTGCTCGCGATTGCCAGGGTCAGCGGCGAAACCGCGCCGCTGCTCTTCACCGCACTCAACAGCCCCTACTGGCCGTCGACGGTTAACGAGCCGACCGCCAACCTGACGGTCACCATCTACAACTACGCCATGTCTCCCTACGATGACTGGCAAGCCCTTGCCTGGGGCGCTTCACTGCTGATCGCGGTCAGCGTCCTCGGCACTACCGTTTTGACACGAACCATCCTCTGGTACAGGAGTCGATAAATATGCAAGCAACTGCACTGATGAATCCCGCAATGGACACAACAATGACCGAAGCTGCAGACCGCACCTACATGCTGGCCGGCGAACGGATCAAGATCGCGGCCAAGGGGCTTAACTTCTTCTACGACGATCAGCAGGCGCTGTTCGACAATGATCTCAAGATCGCCACCAACCGGGTCACCGCCATCATCGGTCCCTCCGGCTGCGGCAAGTCGACCCATCTGCGCACCTACAACCGCATCTTCGAGCTCTACCGTGGACAGCGGGTCGAAGGCGAAGTGATGCTCGACGGCGTCAACATTCTCGACCCTTCCTCCTGCGACGTGCTCGAACTGCGCCGCAAGGTCGGTATGATCTTCCAGAAACCGACACCGTTCCCGATGAGTGTTTTCGACAACGTTGCCTACGGCCTCAAGCAACACTATCGGGTCGACAAAGGTGAGCTGCAGGATCGGGTCGAGCAGGCGTTGCGCCAGGCGGCACTCTGGGACGACGTCAAGGACAAGCTCAACAAGCCGGGCACCGCCCTCTCCGGCGGCCAGCAGCAAAGGCTTTGCATCGCCCGGGCGATCGCGGTTGAACCGGAGGTGCTGTTGATGGACGAACCGACCTCGGCTATCGACCCGGTCGCCACCGCCCGCATCGAGGAGCTGGTCAACGAGCTCAAGGAGCGCTACACCATCGTCATCGTCACCCACAACATGCAGCAGGCTGCTCGGATCTCCGACTATACCGCCTTCTTCTACCAGGGCAAGATCGTTGAGTTCGATCAGACCGACCGGCTCTTTACCAACCCGGCCAATAAGCAGACCGAAGATTATATTACCGGACGTTTCGGATAGGGGATATTAGACATGACTGGACACATGGAACGTGAAATATCAAGATTGAAAAAATCGATCCTCGCCCTGGCTGCGGTGGTCGAGGAGAGCGTCAAGCAGGCGGTGATCGCCCTCGAAAAACGGGATACCGAGCTGGCGAAAAAAATTATTCAGGGAGACCTGGCGGTCAACCAGCAGGAGGTCGAGCTTGAAGAGGAGTGCCTGAAGATCCTCGCCCTGCACCAGCCGGTGGCGGCCGACCTGCGCTTTATCGTCGCCGTGCTCAAGATCAACAACGACCTCGAGCGGATCGGCGACCTCGCAGCCAATATGGCCGACCGCACCGTTGACCTGGTCGAGGATCGGGCCGATACGGCACCGTTCGATCTCGAAAAGATGGCCGACAAGGTTGAGTTGATGCTGGAAAAGGCGCTCGATGCCTTGGTCAACTACGATATCAAGCTGGCCAACGAGGCGATCGAGCTTGACGACGAGGTCGACCAGATGCACAAGCAGAGCTTCGCCGAGGTCAAGAAGCAGATCCGTCAGAATCCGGAGCAGATGGATGCCCAGATCAATTACCTGTCGATCTCACGCTACCTCGAGCGGATTGCTGATTTGGCGACTAACATTGCCGAGGATGTGGTTTATATGATTGAGGGGAAGATTGTGCGGCATATTCTTTAAATATAAGTTTAGAAACTCAATTGAAAAGGCTAGACACATTTCAGGATGTGTGCTTGGCCTTTTACGTTTGGAATCGGTTTTTAAGTTGTGGGG
>PKTZ01000170.1 GCA_002868925.1 Desulfuromonas sp.
GTCGTCCTCTCGCTGCTGACCGGTATCTCGGTTGTCGTTGCGGCGACCCTCATCGGTTGGCCGATCTTCATCCATCTCCTCTCCCGATTCACCGGGTGAGAAACAGTGTAAAGCCTGTTCGCTCTTTACCGCTGCTCACGTTTTAAGTGGGTAGCGGTTTTTCTTTGTTTAAAACAGTCGACACCTATTTAGTCGACATATTTGCAAGCAACCTCCCCTCATCCCCGCAAA
Organism: Desulfuromonas sp.; assembly: GCA_002868925.1. GTDB lineage: Bacteria > Desulfobacterota > Desulfuromonadia > Desulfuromonadales > UBA2294 > BM707. Next base: position 232 of record PKTZ01000170.1, read on the forward strand.
AATCGTTTCCCAACCGAAGTAGAGAGTCCCTACCTCTCCGGCCGGAGAGGATAAAATCTCGCCGTCTCTTTGCCTTGGCCGATTAGATGGGAAACTTCTCAATGGACATGTGAATGCCCTCAACCGGGAGAGAATAGTGGCTCAAAAAAGGCTCGTTTGTATTTTGGAAAATGACGTGCAACGGTTTAATGCGCTGCAAACGATCCTGAGCAAAAGCGATTACTCGGTTTGCAATATCACCGCTAACGAAAACCCCTTTGCATCCATCGTCGAAAGAGATCCCGACCTGATCCTGCTCAGCGCCGACCTGGTCGAAATCGACCTCTACGGCCTTCTCGATAGGCTTAATACCGACAAACGGACCATCGACACCCCGGTCATCTTCACAACCATCCCTGAAGACATCGAGACCCGCACCAGGGTTATCAAGTCAAGTGACGACCTGATGCTCGAGCCGTACGACGAGCAGGAGGTCCTTGCCCGCCTGGAACGCCAGGTCACCGTCTCCAAGGTCCGCATGGCACTGCGCGAGTCAGAAGCGAAGTTCCAGTCGGTCATGGAGTCCGCCATCGACGCGATCATCTCGGTCGACAGCAAAGGGAAAATCCTCTCCTGGAACAAAGCCGCCGCGGCGATGTTCGGCCACTCCGAAGCCGAGGTTATCGGCAAGTCGATCGAACTGATCATCCCCGAGCGTTTTAAAAAGGCCCATGCCACAGGAATCAACCGGGTCAGCACCGGCGGACCGAGCCATGTCATAGGGAAAACCGTGGAACTGGCCGGTGTCTGCAAAAACGGCCACGAAATCCCGGTCGAACTGTCGCTGGCGACCTGGTTTCTCGACGACAAACGCTACTACACCGGAATCATCCGCGATATCGAGGAGCGCAAGCAGGCGGAGCAGAAATTCCGCTCGGTAACCGAATCGGCGATCGATGCCATCATTTCGGCCAACAACAAGGGTGAGATCATCAGCTGGAACCAGGCCGCGACCCGGATTCTCGGCTTCACTGAGGAGGAAGCGATCGGGCAGTGCCTCGAGATACTCATCCCCGAGCGCTTTCACCAGGCGCATCGCAACGGCATGGATCGCTTTACAAAAACGGGGGAAGCGCATGTTATCGGCAAGACGGTCGAGCTGGCGGCCCGGACCAAAAGCGGCGTGGAAGTGCCGATCGAGCTTTCCCTCTCGACCTGGAAGGTGCGCAACGAGCGTTATTACACCGGCATCATCCGCGATATCGGTGAGCGCAAGCGCGCCGAACAGGCTCTGCTCGACAGTGAAAAGGAGCTGCGGCAGAAGTCGCTGGAGATGAAGCAGAAGAACCAGGAGCTCGAAGCGACCCTGAAGAAGATCAACGAGATGCACGACCAGATGATCATCCAGGAGAAGATGGCCTCCCTCGGTAAACTCAGTGCCGGTATGGCCCACGAGCTGAATAACCCTGCTTCGGCCGCCCAGCGCAGCGCAGCACACCTGCAGGGCGTATTCCTGAAGCTCCAGCAGGTGCAGGCCCGTATGGGAGCAACCGATTTCGACAAACCCCAAGTCAAAATATTCTCCGAACTCGACAAGCTGGCCCGACAGCGGGCACATGAACCGATCGAACTGAATGTCCTGACCCGTACCGACCGGGAAAATGCCATCGAACAGTGGTTGCAGGATCATGGCACAACGCTTTCGAACGAGATTGTAACGGCTTTCGTAAACGTCGGTTTCGAACAGGACGGTCTCGCAGAGCTGATGCAGCCGTTCAGAAACGAGCAGATCCCTGTCGTCATCGAGTGGTTCGGCATCAAGATCATGATCTACAGCCTGGTCTCGGAGATCGGTCTCGCCACAGGGCGCATCGCCACCTTGGTCAAGGCGCTCAAGTCGTATACCTACATGGACCAGGCGCCGGTGCAATCGATCGATCTGCGCAAAGAGCTCGATAACACCCTGATCATCCTGCGCAGCAAGTTGAAAAAGGGGGTCGAAGTCGTACGCGAGTACGCCGCCGACCTCCCCACCATCGAGGCCTATGCCAGCGAGCTCAACCAGGTCTGGACCAACCTGATCGACAACGGTATCGATGCCATGGACGGCAGCGGCACCTTGATTGTCCGCGCCAAACGAAAAGATTCTTGGCTCGTGGTCGAAATCGAGGACAACGGTCCCGGCATCCCGCCGGAACATCTGCAAAACATCTTCGATCCCTTCTTTACGACGAAGCCACCGGGTGAAGGGACAGGCCTCGGCCTGAACATCAGTCGCAATCTTATCGTCAAAAAGCATCACGGAGAGATAACTGTCAAATCGAAACCCGGGTCGACCTGTTTTACCGTCCATCTTCCGGTGGATTTTCGACCTGGCGAAAACTCAGAAGATTAATGGGGGCCGTTTAAATGAATAAACCGATCATTCTTGCAATCGACGACGAACCGCAGGTGCTCAACGCCGTTGCCAGGGACTTGCAGGCGCAATACCAGGGCGACTATCAGATCATGCGGGCCGCTTCGGGGACAGAGGCGATGGATGCGGTCAAAGAGCTTAAACGTAGAAACCTCGCCATCGCCCTCTTCTTGGTCGACCAGCGGATGCCGAACATGACCGGTATCGAGTTTTTGACCGAAGCGGTAAAGCTCTACCCGGAGGCGAAGAAGGTTCTACTCACCGCCTACGCCGACACCGATGTCGCCATCAACAGCATTAACAAGATCGACCTCGACTATTACCTGATGAAACCGTGGGATCCACCCGAGGAGCGGCTCTACCCGGTCCTCGACGACCTTCTAGACGATTGGGTCGGCTCGGTGCCGATCCCGTACGGCGGTATCCGGGTCGTCGGCACCCTCTGGTCAGCCAAGTCCCACTACGTCAAGGATTTTCTGGCGCGTAGTCAGGTCCCCTACCAGTGGCTCGACATCGAGAAGGACGAGGAAGCGAGAAACCTGCTCGAGATGGATGCGGATCAGGAGCCCCGGTTTCCGACCCTCTTCTTCCCGGACGGCAGCAAACTGGTCGATCCGGACCTGTCGACCCTGGCCAACAAGGTCGGGATGACGACCCGCGCCAAAAAGCCGTACTACGACGTGATCATCATCGGCGCCGGCCCGGCCGGGCTGACCGCCGCCGTCTACGGTGCCTCCGAGGGGTTGAAGACGATCGTTATCGAGAAGGGAGCAGCGGGCGGACAGGCCGGCAGCAGCGCCCGCATCGAAAACTTCATCGGATTTCCACAGGGTATCAGCGGCGCTGACCTGACCCGCCGGGCGATCACCCAGGCCAAACGCCTCGGCGCCGAGATACTTACCGCCCAGGAGGTCAAGGGGATCAGGGTCGATGGTCCATACCGTTATGTCACCCTCGGTGACGGCTCCGAATTGAGCTGTAAAACCATCCTGATCGCGACAGGAGTCAACGTCAGGCAGCTCGATACTCCGGGCATCGACAAACTGATCGGCGCTTCGGTCTATTACGGGGCGGCCACCGCCGAAGCGGCCCATTACAAAGGGGGGAAGGTTTTCGTGGTCGGCGGCGCCAATTCCGCCGGTCAGGGCGCGATGTTCTTATCCCGTTTCGCCAGCGAGGTAACGATCGTGTACCGGGCGGAAACTCTTAGGAATCGGATGTCGACCTACCTGATCGACCAGATCAGGCAAACCGACAACATCAATATCCTGACCAACACCGAGTTAACTTCATTTATCGGGGAACCGAAGCTCGAAGAGATCACCCTGTTCAACAAAAAAAACGGCAAAAAAACAACCGAAAAGGCCGACGCAGTCTTTATTTTTATCGGCGCTGTACCGAGCACCGAAATCGCCGGCGACCTGGTCCAGATGGACCCGTTCAAGTTCATCCTTACCGGCCCCGACCTGTTTATTGATGGCAAGCGGCCGAAGAACTGGAACCTGGAACGGGATCCCTTCATCCTCGAAACCAACGTTCCCGGAATCTTTGCCGCCGGCGATGTACGGCATGGGGCGATCAGACGGGTCGCTTCCGCCTTCGGACAAGGGGCAGTGGCGGTCAGCCTGATCCACAAGTACCTGGAGACCGTCTGATCCCGTAGGTGACGGCGACACCAGCTCCGACCGGAACAACAATGGCCTGTGCTCGATTGAGCACAGGCCATTATCTTCTTTTGCCTACTCTACCTTTACCAAGAGTTTCTCTTAAACGGGAAAAATCCTCATGGCAAGGCTTTTTGAGACCTGAGTCAGCTTCCGTAGGAGTGCAGACCGGACAGAACCAGGTTGACGCCGAGGTAGCAGAAAATCGTTGCGAGGAAGCCGACGATCGAGAGGATGGCCGCCCTCTTTCCA
>PKTZ01000146.1 GCA_002868925.1 Desulfuromonas sp.
AACCAGAACCGCATCCGCAGTCTCAACAACAACGTGATCCTTCAATCCGACCGTTGCGACCAGTCTGCTTTCGGCATGCACCAGGCATCCTTCGCTATCGTCGATGAAAACATCGCCTTGAACGACATTCCCTTTAGCATCCTGCTCATTCGCCTCCCATAATGAAGACCAGGAACCGACATCACTCCATCCGGCATCAAGGGGAATGACTGCAGCCATATCCGTCTTTTCCATAACCGCATAGTCAATCGAATCTTTCGGACAAGCGCTGAAGGATTCTTTTTCAAGCCGAAAAAAATCAAGATCAGCTGTAATAGACGTGAAAGCATTTCGGCAGGCGTCGATCATTTCCGGATTGAATTTCTCCAACTGATGAAGGTAGAGAGAAGCCCGAAACATGAACATGCCGCTGTTCCACAAGTAGTTCCCATCGGCAAGGTAACTTTCTGCGGTCGCAAGATCCGGTTTTTCGACAAACCGCTCAACTTCGAAACCACCATCCTCTAGCCCTATACCTGACTTGATGTAGCCGTATCCAGTTTCCGGCAAGTCGGGGACAACGCCAAAGGTGACAAGATGATCTTTGACCAGTCGGGACCCAGCAGAGACAATCTTTTGAAAAACATCTTTATTCTTAATGACATGATCTGCCGGCAGCACTAACAGAATCGGGTCTTTGCCATCCCGCATTGCCTGCATGGCAGCTACAGCAACCGCCGGCGCCGTATTTCTTCCGATTGGCTCCAGGATGATAGCCGAAGGTATTTTATTGATCGCCCGTAATTGTTCGGCAACCATGAACCGGTGCTCTTCATTACAAACAACGACCGCGTCCTCCAGTTCGGCAATTCCGTCGAGACGCAGAACCGTGTCCTGCAGCATGGTTCGCTCTCCGACCAATGGAAGCAACTGTTTAGGATAAAGTTCTCGGGACAACGGCCAGAGCCGGGTTCCGGCCCCTCCGGAGAGGATAACGGGTAAAATCATAAAAAATCCGACCTATTCATTTAATTAGTTGTGTATTGAGTAATAATTTCTTTGACTGCGCCGAAAATATCAGAAGCAATCAAGGAGTCGGGATAAAGGGCAAGAACATTATCTGCGTCTCCGTAACCCGTTTCAACCAGAATACTCCGGCAACCGGCCCTCCCCCCGGCTTCGATATCGGCTGCCTTGTCACCAACCATCCAGGAGTGTTTGAGGTCGACGCCCATATCTTCTGCCGCCTGCAACAGCATTCCGGGGTTCCCCTTGCGGCAATCGCATTCCAGCAGGTACTCCCCTTCACCTTCGGTCGGATGGTGCGGACAGACATAAAAGGCATCAATAGAGGTATCGTACCTTTTCAACTCATCCTGAATATGTGTATGCAGTCTGTCGACATCTTCGAGAGAATAGTACCCCCGGGCAACCCCTGACTGGTTGGTCACGACCACTATTAAAAAACCGGCATCCTTCAGTCGCTTGATCGCCTCCGGTGCACCGGGGATAAATTCGAAATCCTCGATCCGGTAAAGATAGTTCTTCTCAACGTTGATCGTGCCGTCCCTATCTAAAAAAACAGCTGGCTTCAGGGGCCGACTGTTTACTTCAGTCGTTCCCATATTGATCCAGAATCTTTTTGATGATGTTGGTCGTCGACTTGCCCTCTTCGAATCTCACTAGTTCGACCCGACCGCCGTACGATTCGACGACATCCCGTCCAACGACATCCTCAATGACGTAATCTTCACCCTTGGCCAAGACATCAGGCTTGATTGTGGAAATTAAGTCGTAAGGGGTATCTTCATCAAACAGAACAACGTGGTCAATACAATCGAGAGCTGCAAGGATATGGGCACGTTCTTTTTCGCAAATGAGCGGTCGATTTGGCCCTTTGAGTCGCCGGATCGAATCGTCCGAGTTGAGCCCAAGAACCAGACAATCTCCCAACTTTCGTGCTTTTTGCAGATACTTGACATGCCCGACGTGCAAAAGGTCGAAACAACCGTTGGTAAACACGATTTTCCGTCCGGCTTTGCGTTCTCGATCCAGAGCATCGAGTAATAGTGGAAGATTTTTGATTTTACTGTCGCTGTCTGCATGATGTTTCCCGGCGACAGCGAGGATTTCGTCCGGAGTGACGGTCGACGCTCCGACTTTGCCGACAACAATTCCAGCAGCGATATTGGCCATCCAAGCGGAATCAGCAATCGAAAGCCCTAACGCAAGTCCAACACCAAGAATAGCCATTACGGTGTCTCCGGCCCCGGTCACATCATAGACTTCGCGGGCTTCAGCAGGCAAATGAACAACAGCAGCATCCTTTGAAAAGACACTGATCCCCTCCTCGCTTCTCGTCAAGGCCAAATATTCCAGTTGAAGCTCGCCCACCAGACTCTGTCCAATTCTCCGAACCTCGTCCTCAGTATCCAAACCACTTCCTGAGGCAATTTTTAATTCTTTCCTGTTCGGTGTCAGAAGAGTCGCACCGCGATATTTGGAGAAATCCTCTCCCTTGGGATCGACAATAACCGGGATGCCATTTTTTCTGCCCAGTTGAATCGTTTCAACCAGGACATCATCTGTCAGGACACCTTTTTGATAATCTGAAATCAGAATCAAATCGACTTCTTTTGACATTTTCTTAATGAAATCGATCAGGCGTTTTGCCGATGCATTACTTATCGATTCGCGACTTTCACTGTCTACCCTTACAATCTGCTGGTTGTTGGCCAGAATACGGGTTTTACGGCTCGTCAGCCGGTTATTTTCAGTCAGAACCCCCTGGTCATTCAATTCGCGAAAAGCCAGCCGGTTCCGGAGCAAATCGGCATTTTCATCAGCACCGATCACACTGGCGACCTGAACCTGGCAACCAAGAGCACGTAAATTATTAACAACATTTCCAGCGCCGCCAAGACGTAAATCGCTTCTCTTTAAATCGACAACCTGGACAGGCGCTTCCGGAGAAATTCGTTCAACACTTCCCCACAGATACTCATCAAGCATCAAATCGCCAACGACAAGAGTCCTGAGCTTGGGTAGTTTTTCAATAAAACTATTGAGTAAATTCAGGTCCACCTACTTCCCCCTCATACTGTCTTCGATTAAGCCACACAATATATGGATAATTGCCCCATGGACATCCTGCACAAGTGGTGTCTCGCTATTTTGGATGATAAGGGCATGATCGACATCCATAGCCAATTTCCCTCCATCTTTTCCAAGCAAGCCGAATGTCCTGCAACCGATTTTCTTGCCGGTTTTAACAGCGTTTATGATGTTTTGCGAATTCCCACTGGTCGAGATACAGAAAAGGACATCTTCTTTACCTGCCAATGCTTCAACCTGGCGGCTGAAAATTTCATCGAAACCGAAATCGTTGCCGACCGCCGTTAAGATGGAGGTATCTGTACTGAGCGCAATAGCCGCGATTGCGCCTCTATCTTTGAGATATCGTCCAACCAGTTCAGCAGAAAAATGCTGAGCATCGGCCGCCGAACCGCCGTTGCCCATAACCAGAATTTTCCTGCCAGAGCGCAGCGCTTCAATCAATATTGTTGCTGCCTGGTTGATATCCTCAACCATCTGCTGTTCAACTAATCGAAACAGTTCGATATGCCGGTTAAAGTAGCTTTTAATTTTCTCATCCATACTGAGATACCTTTAAATCATCATTACATAAGTTCCCTATCAATTGGGAAGCACGCCAAATGTCTTGAATTTAAGTTTTAAATACTATCAGAATAAGTATGAAAATTTAACAAAATTCAAGACCTAGGGAATTCAAGCAATAATGAGGAGGTGTTGAAATATCAACGGAAACATTATAGAGAAGAACTTAACAGTTCGAGACATCAAAACATGTCTGTGTATCCTTCATGCAAGTATTGCCAGTCGCGTTCTTCGAAACAGAAATAATCGCATTGTCCCAGTAATTTCATAAAGGACCTATGGAGTCGATTGAGGTTGGCCTGCATCCATCCACCCTCATGACGTATCTCCCCCCGATCGAAATCAATTAAATAAAATAAACGATCTTCATTCATCAGAATGTTATGTGCGTTCAGGTCGGCATGAAAGACCCCTTTAGCGTGAAACCGGGCAATCAAGCGTCCCATTGCCAACCAATCCTCTCTGTCCAAAGGTTTTTGGCTCAACCACTCCGCGACTGTTTTTGTTTCTGGCAGTAATTCGGTGATCAAGTCGGCCTGGTAGAACCCGGTGCTACGATGAACTGCTGCCGCGACAGGGCGCGGTACCGGCATCCCCTCTTTGTAGAGTTTGTGCAAAAGACGCCATTCTCTCCAGGAGCGGCTTCCTTCAGAAGAAAATCCTAAATATTGGTCATTCAGGACTTTACCGACCAGCCCTCCTCGGCGATAATGGCGCAGCACCCAGGCTCCGTTCTGGGAACGAATAATAAAGCTGGATCCACGCCCGCCGGCCGTTTCCTCCACAACACCTTGACGCCGCAGGGATTCAACGCTAAAAAGGTCTACTGTCGGCTTACTGACGGTCGCCGCATCGAATAGAATATGGCTTCGGCCTTCAATCTTGATTTGAGGTTCAATCTGTAATGACAATTTCGCTTCCTTCTTCACCACAAAACATCTGCATTTTACGCCTTTCAGCGATAGGCGATGTTACCCATGTCCTTCCGGCACTACGGACGCTGCAAAAAGCCTGGCCGGAGTGCAACATTACCTGGATTATCGGCAAGACCGAATATGCCTTGGTCGGCGACATCCCCGATGTGGAGTTTATTCTCTTTGACAAAAGCCGGGGGGTCAAGGCTTATCTGCAACTGGCCAAAGAACTTAAAGGGAGAGAGTTCGATATCCTGCTACACATGCAGGTTGCACTGCGCGCCAGCCTGGCCAGCCTGGTGGTTAACGCACCGATTAAACTGGGTTTCGATCTTGGTCGTTCACGTAATGGCCAATCATTCTTCGTTAATCACCGAATCGCGTGTATCGAACACCAACATGTCCTTGATGGATTCCTGGAATTCCCAAAGGCGCTTGGGCTCACTGAGCCGGTTCTCTCTTGGGACATTCCGATCCCTGATGCGGCCCAAACTTTTGCCACCAATACCCTTCCTCAAGACAAGCCGATACTGGCCATCAACCCCTGCACCAGTAACCGTTCTCGAAACTGGCGTAACTGGAGCGTAGAGAATTACGCGTCAGTGATCGATTTTGCCGCGCAAAACTTTGGGGTGGCAACAGTTCTGACCGGAGGCCCATCAAAACAGGAGATCGATTATGCCGCTGCCATAACAAAAAAAGCGCTAGCCCCATGTATCGATCTCGTTGGCAAAACAAATCTGAAGGAACTTCTTGCCGTGCTGGAACAAGCGACGGTGATGATTTCTCCTGATACTGGCCCCGCCCACATGGCCAACGCCGTCGACACCCCGGTCATCGGCCTTTACGCCAGCTCAAACCCATATCGCACCGGGCCTTACAACTCGCTTGATATCACGGCCAACAAATATCCGGAAGCCATACTGGATGAATTTGGAAAAACAGTCAATGAAGTACGCTGGGGGCAACGGGTTCGTAACCCGGAAGTAATGTCGTTGATCAGGGTTGAAGAGGTCAAAAAGTCATTGAGGACCGTCGTTGAGGAAAATCAATAACCTTTATTATGTGAAATCGGAGAAATAAGCTATCGTTTTCGCCAGCCCGTCCTGCAGTTGAACCGTTGGCTTCCAATCGAGGATGCTTCCGGCAAGAGAAAGGTCCGGTTGCCGCTTCTTCGGATCGTCTTCGGGTAACGGCTTGAAAATTATCTCCGATTTTGAATGAGTCAATTCAACAACTTTTTCTGCTAATTCCAGCATCGTAAATTCACCGTTATTCCCTAGATTGATGGGACCGGTCACTTCATCCGGTGAATTCATCAGCCGAACTAGCCCCTCAACCAGGTCATCGACATAACAGAAGGAACGGGTCTGCTTGCCGTCTCCGTAAATCGTAATCGGCACTCCCTTTAACGACTGCATAATAAAGTTGGAAACGACACGACCATCATTCGGGTGCATGCGGGGGCCGTAAGTATTGAAGATGCGGGCTACTTTAATTTTAAGATTATGCTGACGGTAATAATCAAAAAAGAGGGTCTCAGCACAGCGTTTCCCCTCATCATAACAAGCGCGGGAACCGATCGGGTTGACCCGCCCCCAGTATTCCTCTTTTTGGGGATGAACTTCCGGATCACCGTAAACCTCACTGGTAGATGCCTGTAATATCTTTGCCTTGACCCGCTTAGCCAAGCCGAGCATGTTGATCGCACCATGGACGCTGGTCTTGGTGGTTTGAACCGGGTCAAACTGGTAATGGATCGGCGACGCCGGACAGGCGAGATTGTAGATCTCGTCTACCTCGACATAAAGAGGAAAGGTCACGTCATGCCGCATCAATTCGAAAAAGGGGTTATCGAGAAGATGTCTGACATTATCCTTGCCACCGGAAAAGAAGTTGTCGACACAGAGGACTTCATTGCCTTCACTGACTAGCTTATCGCATAGATGTGATCCAATGAATCCTGCGCCGCCGGTGATCAGAATTTTCTTTCGCGCATGTTTCCCCATCGGTTAATAAGCTGAGCAATCAGTCATTGTAGATTGAACACCCGCGTCCGATGCCGTAATAAGTAAAACCGTACTGTTCAATAAACAATGGATCATAGAGATTGCGCCCGTCAAAAATAACCGGAGATTTCAATTCTTGTTTTATTTCATCGAAATCGGGGCTACGGAAGGACTTCCATTCGGTCACAACAACAAGTGCATCGGCGTTTTGCAAAGCATCCTCGGCAGACTCGCACAGTGCCAAGCCTTCTCTGGAACCGTAAATCCGCCCCGTCTCCTCCATAGCCTGTGGATCGTAAGCTTGCACCCTAGCCCCAGCATCCCACAGGGCCTCCATCAACACCCGACTGGGTGCTTCGCGCATATCATCGGTGTTCGGTTTGAAAGAAAGCCCCCAGATGGCGAACGTCTTGCCCCGCAAATCACCACCATAGTGTTTACCGATTTTCTCGAACAGCACTGATTTCTGGCGGAGATTAACATTTTCAACTGCTTCCAATAACTCGGCATCATAACCTGCTTGGACAGCGGTACGGCCGAGTGCCTGCACATCCTTGGGGAAACACGATCCACCGTAGCCGGCGCCGGGGTAAATAAAGGAATAACCGATGCGGGAATCAGAACCGATTCCCTGCCGCACCGACTCGATATCGGCTCCGACCCTCTCGGCGATGTTGGCCAGTTCGTTCATGAAACTGATCTTGGTCGCCAGCATAGCGTTGGCCGCATACTTGGTCAATTCCGCCGAACGCACATCCATCACGATCATACGATCATGATTCCGGTTAAAGGGCGCATATAGCGACTTTAACAATTCAGCTGTGCGCGGGTTGTCCGTGCCGACCACAATTCGATCCGGCTTCATAAAGTCACCGATAGCATCCCCTTCTTTCAGGAATTCCGGATTCGAAACAACATCGAACTCATGAGATACACCACGTTTCTCGAGTTCCTCCGCTATTGCCATACTCACCTTGTCGGCGGTGCCGACCGGCACAGTCGATTTATCAATGACTATTCGATATTCATTGAGACGCTCGCCGATGCTCTTGGCTACGGAAAGAACATACTGCAAGTCAGCGGAGCCATCTTCGTCAGGAGGGGTCCCGACCGCGATAAACTGGAACAGTCAGTGTGACACCCCGGCATCGATGTCCGTCGTAAATGAGATGCGCCCCGCTTCCCGGTTGGTCGCAATTAATTTTTCGAGTCCGGGTTCATAAATCGGGACCTGACCATTGTTCAGTCGCTCAATTTTGCCAGCATCGATATCGACGCACATTACATCGTTGCCGGCATCAGCCAAACACGCTCCGGTAACAAGGCCAACGTATCCTGAACCAAAAATAGTTATTTTCATTATTTATCCCTTTAAACACTCAGTACTTCCACTACGCCCTATCGATGATAAAAATATTCCCAACATCAGGAGGTATGAAGAAACAAAGGCCGAGCGGGCAAGCCAGGCTTCTGAAAGACCAAAGACAGCAAAGCAAAGAACTATTGCCATCCCGGAAAGTGAGTTGAATTTCTCTTCAGGGCTTTCCGACAACCTCCAGTAACGATAAAAAATTCCAAATGGAGCCAACAGCAAAGCGAACATCATTGCAGTAAATCCAAGCAAACCGGTCATCGACAAATATTCAAAATAGACACTGTGCGCATGATGCCACGGACGTCGCAAGTTTGTTTTCTCGGAATCAATGTACTGTTGTGAATCATGCCTGAAATCCCCAATTCCGGAACCGATAATCGGGTGTTCTTGCCAGACCTGCAGGGCAATGTCCCATAATAAAAAACGGGTTCCGATGGATGTGTTCTGCTTTTCACCGGAAGTAAATTGCTCAATACTCTGTGTTGTTCTATCAAACTGCTTCCCAATGGTTCCAGGGAAAATAATGGGGCTTAAAACTATAACAGCAATAAAGCATAATATTGTCGCCAAAAGTTTCAATTTATTGAAACGACTTACATGAAGAACAGTAATTAGCACAGCAACCGCCGGGATAGCGAACCACCCCCCACGACTCTGCGATAAAAGCGAGGCCATAATTGCAAATGGGATAACCGCAGGAACCAGCCAACGATATACACCTGACAGCAAACCCGACAAGACAAGACAAGTCAGGATTGCGGCAATGACAATAGCCAGATCTCCAAAAATAATCGGATGGTAATACCCCATTGCCCGCGCTTTTCCCTGAATCATTGTAGAGTAAAGCGCAATCGCCGTCATTACGCCCCCTCCCACAACGACGCCTGGCATGAAAGCTTTTATAGAGAGCATTGGCAATCGACGCAAACCAGAAACCACAGGGATCAGAAGGAGAATGGGAGCAACCTTGCCCAGCCGTTTGTATCCATTTGCCAAGTCATCGGCATTAATAAAACTCAAAAAAACACTTGCTATAAATACAAGAATTGCCCAAATCAACCATTTTTGGCCTTGAATCATTTCCCCTTTGGTGCGACGTAAAGCCAGTAGACATAACAACACTATTAAATAGAACCCGATAGCAGCCCAACTTCTAATAGAAGCCATACCTAGAGGAAAGAGAAAGGTAATTATTGCAACTGAAAAAGCTAATTTATCTTCCTGCAATAATTGACTATATTTTTCAAACAAATCACACCTCATGCTGACAAAAGTCCGACACATCAAACGGCTAGCCGGCTTTATTCGACAATTAGAAAGAAGAAATAAAGGGAAGGATAGCAAAAAGGAGGCTATGCTAAGCTTCCTGAGGTCCAAGATTAAAACAACAATTATAAATCAACGACCTTAAATGAACTTGACTCATTAGCTTTATACTTACCATAAAGCTCCCAAATCCTTTTACCCCTATTAGGAGAAGCAAGAGAAAAACTGTTCGGATTGAAGCGAAAAGAGACAATGGGCAGAGACTTGCCAAATATTGCGTGACAATTTTCGAGAGCGGATGAAACGAAGGCTGCCAATTGTCTCGGGCGAGGGCCTTCGACGACTAACTGACATTCAATCGGGTACTTAAACAGAACTGTCTCCCAGCCTAAAGCGTGCTTGATTTTTTCAATTCTTTCAACCGGTTCTCTTCGGTGCGCGACATATACGACAGGCGCGCCGGCATAATATGCATTAACAAGACTCAGCTGATGGATATAATCTCCTTCTGTACAGAACCCGGATTCAACCAGTGAACTCCCAAGAAAAAAAATGGAATTACTCTCTACTGTATCTTTGAATGCCTTCCTCAAAACATCGAACTTATTTTGAACCAGTTTGTCGCGATCTGTAACCTCGATATTGCAGGCACTATAGAAAGTCAGTTCAGGCGGCAAACCATCGCGTAGAGAGAAAAACAACCTTTTGATGATTCGGCTTAGTTTTTTCTTCAATCTCGGCTCTTCACCGTGCCAACCCTTTTTTCTCCACTCGGCATATAAATATGAGGCAATACCATCATCAAGCAGAACAACTTCATTCACTACCACCACATTGGCCAAGTGCTGCATCAAGGGATTTCCCGCATCACCGATGAATACTTTGTCGACGGGACTGAATTTTCGCGCCAGATATGACAGTTTGGTGATCGAAAAAACATTATTGTGGAACAGGGAATGGCGAACAGACAAATCAACCTTGCTTTGAACATCCGGTTTAATCCCGGAACCATTCAGATTAATTATCCCCCCCCAGCGATCTCTCTTGATAAGTTGGGTTAACTGATCCAGATTTTTATTGTCCGCGTGAAGAATAAGCAGGGACTCTTCCTCTGCATATCCGTAATGGTTTCTTGCCTCGATGGCATTCAGATACTGCAGAGGCGATTTTATATAAAAGATTGCTTTGAAATTCATGTTTTATTCAGACTAGAAAATCTTTTTTCGCTTTTTCAAAATCAGTCGGCCTACCAACGTCGATCCAATAATCCTTCAGTTCGAAACTGGCAACATTCATTTGCCTTTCAATCAAGTTATCAAAAAGATCAGTCATATTGAAGAAAGTTTCCCGAGGCACGAACTGCAAAACCATTGGGTCGAGCAAATAAACACCTGAATTAACATGAAAACGATGTACTGGTTTTTCAGCCAATGAAACGATCCTATTGTTTTTATGGTTTACGACACCATACGGCACTTCCATCTCGAATTCTCGAACACACATTGTCGCATCCGCCTTGCACTGCAAGTGGAATCCTAGAACTTCTTCAAAATTAACGGCAGTCAAAACATCGCCATTGATGACGAAAAAAGGTTCTGATAAATCTTCTTCTATAAGGCTTAGACATCCGGCCGTACCGAGACGCATTTTTTCCTCTAGATACTTGATATCGGCCCCGAACTCTGAGCCGTCCCCAAAATACTCTTTAATGATTTCAGCTTTGTAATTAACACTGATATAGAAACGATTGAACCCGTAGTCACAGAATATTTCGATCAGATTCTCTAAAATCGACTTCTTGCCAACCTCGAGCATCGGTTTAGGAGTATGCTTGGTCAATTCACCGAGACGGGTTCCCATGCCGCCGGCCATGATGACGACCCGGTTAGGCTTGGCGTTGAACTCGAGGTCATCGAGCGCAACAACACCCTGATATCGGTTGTCAGCGTCAATCAGGGGCATATGCTTGCGGTGCATTTCTTTCAGCCTCTGCACAATCTGACGGCGAGAAAGAGTACAATCAGCAGTCTGCGGCTGACTGTTCATAATGTCCAGAAGATCAGTTTTTCGGTTCAGTATGGCACGCCGGATGTCGCCATCGGTCAGAATTCCCATCAGTTGCCGATCCTGATCAAGAATGGCTAGATAGCCTATACCTCCTGCGTCTAGAGCACGGACCGCATCTTCGAAAGAGGTTCTTTCATCGAGAATAATTGCATATTCATTCGACATCACTGGTTCCTTAACGACTTAAAGCTTTGCACATCAAAAATTCGGCAAATTCGAAATCGATCGGGGAGTCGATATCGATCGACCGATTGGTCGGCATTAAATAAGGGAACGTATTATCTGAATAATAGGACCCCAGTGCCAGAAGATCAAGTTTGAGCACAAATACAGCTCCATTCGGCATATAGGCCAGAGGAATCTCCTGTCGGTTTTTCATTCCTTCTGATGTCTGAAAATATTCACGCAGGACACCCTGTTCATCGATCATTTTGGCCCAGATCGGCGGGTGTGCCGCTTCGCAGACGGAAATCACAGAGTCGGCCTGTTGTGCCTTATATAACTCAACAGCGGCATCGATATCTCCTGCAGTGCGCAGTGGCGAAGTCGGCTGCAATACGACAAACTCGGTGTAGGCTTCGGCCGCGCCAGTGTTCAAGCGATCAAGAGTATATCGATAAACGTCAACAGCAGAAGCGATATCGTTAGCGAGTTCCGCCGGACGCATGAACGGAATTTCGATGTCGTATTCACGACAGACTGCGGCGATCTTCTCGTCGTCGGTCGAAAGAATCAGTCGGTCGATATTTTTGGCAGCAATGGCCGCTTCGATCGTATGAACAATCAGCGGCTTGCCACACAGCGGTTTTATGTTCTTCCCGGGCAACCCCTTAGAACCGCCCCTCGCCGGGATAATGGCAAGCATCAGTTTTCCTTTACTCCAGACAATCCCACAACAACAGCTCGTCGCCGTCGAGATCACGGTTAAGTCTGCGCCCGACTACGTAGGACATCTCGTCCGGAGCAATCCCCGTCCCCGGTCTTTTCACATTGAGATCATCCTCGGTTAGGACATGACCTTTTGCAAGTTTCTCGCGAACTACAATGCTACGGCGGAACTTCGATTTTTTGTCCTGTTCTGCCTGCGAAACAATTCTCTTAGCCTGCCCTAGCGAACAAACAATATTTCGCGACTCTTCGACGATTATCTTCATTTCGGCTGGATCTGCCGAAATCTCGTGATCCCAACCGGGCAGATCCTTGTCGAGAGTGAAGTGCTTTTCGATCAGACAGCTGCCGAGCGCAACTGACGCCAATGGAATCGAAAAGCCGAAAGTATGGTCGGAGAAGCCGACCGGATATCCAAAAGTTTCCTGCAGCATCGTGATGTTGCGCAGGTGAATATCCTCATAGGCGGGCGGATAGATCGAAATACAATGCAGCAGAACAATACGCTTGTTCCCTTCATTCTCAATCGTCCTGACCGCCTGCTCAATTTCACCAAGAGTCGACATGCCGGTCGAAAGGAGTACCGGCTTACCACTTCTGGCAATACAGCGTAAGAGCCCTAGGTTATTAACATCCATAGAGGCGACCTTGTGGTATGGGACATCGAGGTCGTCAAGCAGGGCAACCTCTTCCGGCGCGAACGGAGTCGAGCAGAAATCGATACCGATTAAATCACAATAGTCCTTCAACTCTCGATGTTGCTCTGGTCGCAGATAATACTTTTCAACCATTTCCTTAAGCGACCCGAAATGTTTTTTCGGGGAATCATCGTAGGTCTGGTTGCGATCGTACTCTTCCCGCGAGATCAAGGAACTCGGTGACCAGGACTGGAACTTGGCCGCATCGGCACCACATGCTTTCGCCGAATCTATCATTTTCCTAGCCAGATCCATATCACCATTATGGTTGGCGCCGATCTCTGCGATAATATAGGGATCGCAGTAGCTAAAGACCTCTTTTTTATCGGTCAATTTGAACTTCATAAATACTCCTCGGGCAATATAATTTCTTCCCACCAGAACGGGAATTCGGGTTTCCGGCTGGTGGCAAACTCGAAATAGTTCTTCAGATGCTGCGAGTTACAAACGATATCTTCATAGAGAGCCCGGAAACCTTCCCCGGCCCGGCAGTCCACCCGGGCATTCCGGCACGACGCTTCGTAATGCAGCATTTTGGTCCGGACTCCGGCCAAAACTTTTTCCAGCGTCAACTCCTTGAAGCCGACGGTGTTTTCTCCATGTTGCCGATAAAACGTCGTACTCTCAGCATTAAAGACGGCCCGGCTGCCATTCCTAAGAGCAGTGCTGAAAAGATACCAGTCTGCCGCAATCAGCTCTTCCGGACATTCAACATTTTCCCAACATGCAAGTCGGACTGCCGTATTCGACAAGCCGAAGATGTTGCAATCGCTGACGAAATCGGGGGGGATTTCGTCTAGGTGCTTTATCCTGTTTGTAAAATAATTCCCGAGCAGCAGGTTGCCAGCCTGATCGACCAGGCTAATATCGTTGGCGACGATATCGTATCGATCGAGTAAAGAGAGGGCTGATTCAACCCTTCGTCGATCAAAAAAATCGTCACTGTCACCGAAGATGGCCTGCTCATAGTCGTTTTCAATTAGCCACCGGATGCCTTGTTCGCGGATAGCAGCCGGCGTACCCGAACAATTGACAACTCTAACGTTAAAACCGTGAACAGAAAAATCAAAATCTCGCAGCTCATCGTTACAGACAACTAAATCAAAAGATTGAATACTTTGCTGTTGCAACGACCTTAAAAAGTCGTCCAGATATGGCCGCATCGCCGGATAAACAACCGTCATAAAAGCTATTTTCGACGGTTCTCGGCCCACGATCGTCCTCTCCTTTCTAATCTCTTACCTGATCCGTTTAAACGGATTCCCAGCATAGACACCAGGTTCGATTATATCTTTATGGACAACAGTACCGGCCCCGACAACAGTACCTTCTGCAACAGAGACACCATGTACAAGTACCGCCCCACTGCCGACAAAGGATTTAGCACCAACTCGGCATTCACCATTAACGATAGCTCCCGTTGAAATATGGCTATGCGCGCAAACCACTGCGTCATGCTCGATAAGTGCCTTGCTGTTGATAATACAATTTTCTCCTACAACAGCTGCAGCATTGACCATAGCATCATGCATGACAATCGTAGCCGGTCCTATTTCAGCATGCCTGGAAATGTGCGCCCTCGGAGAAGCAATGGTCGGCATGCTTGCTTTCATACTGCTAAGAATTTCATAAAACCGGACCCTCATAACAGGAGACTCAATAAAACCGAGCGTGATGAGGAAAGATGTCGTATCAGTTACAAGCTTTTCCAGGTCGTCATCTGTCGCAACAATCTTGACGCCACAGACTATGTCACCCTGTTTTTCCGGAAGATCAACAATGCCCCGGACATTGAACGCCCCATTCAGTTCGATCACGTCAAGAGCAGATCCACAATGTCCGCCACCGCCGATTAGGTAAAGATCACGCTTCATATCGTTACGCTACTCGGAATGTTGAGTAGCCTCTTCTCCAAACTCATCGATACGGGTAATTTCATTTTAGGGCAATCGACAAACATCGGCAGGTAATTCATCAAAGTCCAAGCCGGTCGTGTCATTAAGCCGGCATCATTAGCTGCCGCCAGAAAATTGTCGCGCAGTCTTTCCAACTCCGGGTCCAGCAGGACCACGTTGAGCCAGTAATTACTGATAGCGAATTCCGGTTCGGAAACAAAATGAATCCCTTCAACCGACGCGAAAGCTTCCTGATACCGCTGTGCAAGAGCCCTTTTTTTATCTATAAATCCTGGTAGCAGCTCGAGTTGTGCGCATCCGAGAGCGGCGTTAATATTCGGCATCCGGTAGTTGAAGCCGACCATATCGTGATTGAATTCCCAGCGATGCGGCACCTTTGCTGTTGTTGTGATATGTTTGGCTAGATCAGCAAGGTTCTCGTCATTGGTCAGAATTGCCCCACCACCGCCTGTGGTGATAACCTTATTGCCGTTAAAGCTGAGAGCAGACATTTTCCCATGATTGCCGGTGTGTCGTCCTTTGTAAAATGAACCGAGAGATTCGGCTGCATCTTCAATCATTGTTATTGAAAATCGACCACAAACTTCATTAAGGGTATCCAGATCTACCGGATGGCCAAAAGTGTGCATCGGCACAACGGCCCTTATCACGCGCCCAGTCTGTTTGTTAAAACATTCGCCATTTCGAACTTCAGCAATTTCGTCTAGATAGGCCCCTAGCTTAGCAGGGTCGAGACCGAGTGTTCTTACTTCACTATCGACAAAATGTGGAATCGCACCAAGATAGGAAACTGCATTGACCGTCGCGATAAAAGTCAGAGCTGGGATCAAAACCTCATCTTCGCGCTGTACACCACATAGTTGCAGACAAACATGCAAAGCCGCTGTACCATTGACCACGGCAATCGCCCGTTTCACGCCGGTATATTCTGCAAGATCCCGCTCAAAACGATCAACATAACTCCCGACCGATGAAACCCAGCCGGTATCAATGCATTCTTTCACATAATCCCATTCATGACCGGCAAAACATGGTTCATGCAAGGGGACGAAACCATCACCTTGGCCAACAACTCCCCTGACTATTTTAACGAACTCAGCGGCATCCATCATGATCATAAATCCTAAAGATTATATATATCGGATTTGTAGATACCGAGATTAGCTGGGTCACTAAACCAATCAACTGTTTCCTTCAAGCCGCGTCTAAGGCCCGCCCCCTCGCCATATTTAGGTTTCCAACCTAAGAGGTTAAGAGCCTTACTATTATCTGCCCAGAGCCTCTCAACTTCACTTTTTTCAGGCCTAATCCGAATATCATCCGTTTCAATTTCAACATCTTCCCCCATAAGTTCGGAAATCATTTTAACTGTATCACCGATCGATATTTCAAAATTGCTACCGATGTTAATAACTTCGCCAACAGATCGCTCCGACTCTGCAACAGCGATAAAACCGTCAACCGTGTCTGCAACATAATTAAAATCGCGGGTCGGATGGATAGATCCAAGCTTCAATTTCCGTTGTCCATTCGCAATTTGGGTAATAATCGTCGGAATGACAGCCCGAGCAGATTGACGCGGGCCATAGGTATTAAATGGCCGAATGGTCGACACTGGCGTTTCGAAAGACGAATAATAAGACATCGCGATCTGGTCGGCGCCAATCTTTGACGCCGAGTAAGGAGACTGCCCCTGTAAAGGGTGTTCTTCTGTTATCGGGACAAATTGGGCTGTCCCGTAAACCTCGCTGGTTGATGTATGAACAACTTTTCCCACACCAAGCTCACGTGCCGCCTGAACAATATTAAGGGTCCCTTTCACATTCGTATCTACATAAGTGCCGGGCGAATGATACGAATATGGAATGGCTATAAGAGCCGCCAAGTGCAACACAACATCGCATCCCTCCATTGCCGTCTTCACCCCATATGGATCACGAATATCACCGGAGAAAACATCAAGTTCTTTCTTTATCTCAGCGGGGGATTGATCAAGCCACCCCCATGAATTAAAAGAGTTATATAGTACGAACGCACGAACATCTTGCCCACGTCGAATCAGCTCTTCAGTAAGATGAGAGCCTATAAAACCATCGGCGCCGGTCACCAGGATTTTTTTGTTTTTCTTCATCTTATCTGCCTGTCTTTTATTCAAAATCGATAATATCCAAGCTTCTTTCTGATTTTCCATTTACGCAGCAAATTCAAAGGTTTCTGCCTCAATTGACCATATCCGGATGCAATAAAGCTGTCAACAGCCGCGATAACCCTTTCGCTCGACCGTCCATCGTTTCGGGGATGCAGAAATTCAACAAACTTCTGTGTTGCCCGCATGAGCGGTTCAGGACAGTTAAGCGCTTCGGAAAGTGCCGATTCAATCTGCTCAACGTTAGTGACGCTGATATGATGTTGACCGGGCGTCTTGTTTTTAAACGTGACCAGCGGTTTATTCAGCATCTGAAACTCAAGAGCGATCGAAGAGGTATCGCAAAGCATGGCATCAGCAGCATGCATCAAGGGAAGAACATCCTCGTGGCTTTCAAAAAACGTAAGATTGGGACCGGCCAGCGTCCTGTATTGTGCCACAACAGCTTCATCCATTTTCGGGTGTAAAGTTACCAACCAGTGCCATTTGCCGGAAGATGACAATTCGCGTATCTCATCGAAAAGCTGTGGCGCCGAAGTTAATGACGGGCTAAATGTAGAGGCATATAAAACAATAGGCTTTTCGATCCCCAATTCGGTTCTGATATTCTGCCCCAAATCAGAAAACAGGGGATCAAGTTTTGGCCAACCGGTCTCTGCAACACGAAAATGACCATATTTTTTCTCAAGCGCCTTAAACTTTTCGGTTTCATCTGGATTGCGCGTACAATACAGATCGAAAAAACCACGAATGCGGTAATGTCCCTTTTTGCCGGTTTCATCGGTAGCCAACCCATGAAAGACTTGAACTTTCACACCAGGGAAAAAATGCGGAACAACATTTCCCGGCACGTAAACAGCATCAGGCTTCCAGTTGATGACATCATCAACTTCAGACAAAAGCCTCTCGCATCCATCGAGATAAGCATTGCCGTTTAACGGAGGATCGAAAAACCAAGCACACTCATCACCCCTTTTCTTGGCCGCTTTCTGGAGAGGCCGAAGAATGGACAGCGAATACAGTTGTGAAACATACAAAAGGTGGTGCACTAGTCCGCGCCCCCTGCTTTTGCGGCATCAAGCTTGGCCTGACGCCTGAGTGCCCAGAGTCCAGCATATTTATTAAAGGCGACTTGACTATACATGACTGCCATGACGAAACCGACCGAACCGTCCAGAAAACCACCCCGAAGAATATAAACCTGAAGAAAAACCAAGATGCCACGGGCGGTCGCTCCGATCAATCCGCCTTTCTTATTCTTCTCAAAGCGCTGCTTCGCGCCGAGCCAGGCATAATCCGCATTTTTGTAGAGGGCGTGGCCAAAATCGCGGTGGGTGTAATGTAGCAGGCGTCCTTTCATTTTTCCGGTTTTGCCCGGGGAAAGCAATACAGTTTCATGAACTCGGGCCTCGCTGAATCGAGATCCTTCCCTTTTGAAAAGTCTTAACGGCGCCCGGGCGCTGCGACCATGATCAAGGCGTTTCCCGAGAATCGTAACCGCCCAAGGTAGATAGTAGGCAACCTCTTCGACATCGTCTTCCAGCATCCGGGCAATCTCGGCGCGCAATTCCGAAGTCAATGCCTCATCAGCATCAATTGCCAACACCCAGTCACACTTTGCCTTCTCCAATGCCCTTTGTTTCTGTTTGCCATACCCGGGCCAATCGGTGACAAAGACCTGGTCAGTGTATTGCCTTGCTATCTTGACGGTCCTGTCTTCACTGCCACTATCCAAAATGATAATTTCATCAGCGATGTCCTTGACGGATTCGAGGCAAACGGGCAAACGATCCTCTTCATTTTTAGTAATGATTGTCACGGACAAGGTTTGTTTAGCCATACTATTACTCGCTAAGATATCGTTTGGTTATATCCGAAAATGCGGTATCTATTAGTGCAAGAACAGCTTATTGCATTAGAGAAGAAAAGTAATCTAGATAAAGATCAGTAGAACGTTCGCAGGAAAAATTCTCACCAAATACCGACAGACATTTTCGTCCCATACTTTGCAAAAGTTCCGGATTCTCGTAGAGATGGCGGACCTTCGCGGCAATAGACGAAGGATCGTGTGTCGGGACGACAAAACCGGTGATTCCATCTTGAACGACTTCCTTCCCGCCACCCGTCGTCGTTATGATCGAGGGTGTACCATATGCCATTGCTTCCATCACGGCACGTGGCAACCCTTCGCCGCTGATTGAAGGCTGAACGAGGACATCGCTTGCCTTGATCAGCTCCGGCACGTCATGTCGATAGCCCAATACGTGTATCCGGTCCCGCAGCCGGTTGCCGGAAATCATATCCTTGTAGGTATCCATATTCTTCCCGGCCAGCAACAGGTGAAGGTTGTCGATATCGGCCAAACGATCAACGGCCTCGAGTAAAACAGGAATGCCTTTACTAGGGCGTACGTTTACCGCGCAAATCATGACAAAGTCTTTGTCAGTAATACCAAATTCTGTCAGATCCGCCGGCTGATTAGAATACCAGTCGAGATCATGCCCTTTATGAATCGTAACAACCTTATCCCTGTTTTTCCAAACCCTCTTCCTGACATCGGCACGGACAGCATCAGAGACGCATACGATCCCGTCAACCCGGGGATGGAGGTGCGTCAGGTAGGCGCTGGGGTCATGACGATAAAGCCCTCCGGTTGTCCCCCGATAGGTCACAACCTTTACCCTGTTTCCGATAGCGGCAAAAGCACCATTCGGAATTGTCCTGGAATTTGTCAGGTACAGAATATCGTACTGAATCCGTTTCAGTTCTGAGTGGATCTTTTTGATCGACGACCAGCAGATTTTGTGGCCGGGATAAAAGTCAATGACGTTGATGCCGCAATCACGATAACGTCTTCCGTAATCCGTATCCGCCTGAGTCACAATCGTCACATTATGCCCCCGCTTGTGAAAATTCACAAACATCTCAGCTTCCGGGCGCAAGCTGCTGATCGAACTGTTCGAACGTGTAAAAATAAGGATATTCACTGTTTGCGCAATAAAGCTGACAAGAGTCCGCCGAAACGGCTTAGTCTAAAACTTCCGCCTCATCGACCAACATCACCGGGATGCCGTCTCGAATCGGATAGGCGAGTTTACAGGAGGCGCAGACGATACGTTCCGGCTCTTTTTCATATGTGATCGCCCCTTTGCATTTCGGGCAGGCGAGGATTTCGACAAGAGAATCATCAAGCATTTTTCTCTCCCTGTATTGTTCGAAAAAATTGTCCAGTAAAGATGAAGATTTATTATTTCCATCAAGGAAATTGACTATCAAGGGTACTGCCATCAAATCAGACTTCAATTTAATCCGGTCCAGTTTAACCAGATCCTTCTCTGTTGTCAGTAACAGATCGCATTTTTCAGACATTCTGCTCAGACTGGCGATCTCGTTATCGCTGTACTCAGCATGATCATTCAACGAGAAGGATTCAATAAGGTCGACTCCCGACAACCGAAGCGATTCAAAGAACGAACCGGGGTCAGCTATCCCGGCAAAGGCCCCGACCTTTTTCGAACGGAGTACGTTCAATGAAACCTGTTCTCCTGATTTGGTGACAGCATAGTCGGCAAGACTGTAGCCGAGTTTCAGAACCGGCTTATCGTCCACCGACAAGGTTTCATCCCCACTGCTCCGGGTCAGGATAACGATATCGGCCCTGTTGACGGCCGAGGGAAATTCGCGCAGCATCCCGAAAGGGAGCGGGAATCCGTTACCGAACGGTTTTTTCGCATCAAGTAACAGGATATTTAGATCACGTTTCACCTTAAGGTGTTGATAGGCATCATCGAGCAGAATCACTTCAGCATCGAAGTCTTTTACTGCTTTTTCAATTGCACATTTGCGATCAGCTGAAACGACCACTACGGCATCAGGATTCCGGCGGGCCAGCATGACCGGTTCGTCACCACCCTCATCCGGAGAGACCAGAGATCCGTTCCCGGCGCTGACGACAACCATTTCCGATTCGTTTTTGCGGCCGTATCCGCGACTGACCACAGCCACGCGTCGACTTTGTCCGAGAAGATGGCGCAGCAAAAAATCGGTCAGGGGAGTTTTCCCCGTTCCGCCGGCAGAGAGGTTGCCGATGGCAATTACCGGGACCGGTGAGCGGTACGACTGCAACCAACCGGACCGGTAGAGTGTCGCCCTGAGAGTTGTGATCGCTCCGTAAACCAAGCTAAGAGGGAAGAGAAGCACATAGGCGAGGTAGCCGACAATTCGGCTGGGGCCGTTCTGGACAAGATTTCGGTGCCAGGCGACAAGATTCATTCGTCCACATCCATTAAGTGCTGAACAATGGAAACGGTCCTCTCGGTGGCGCCGGCATGTTCGGCAAAAAGGTTGTAACCATTCTTCCCGACCTGCAACTGCAACTGCTTGTCAGCCAACAATTCTTTAACCTTATCGGCAAGTTCATCGGCCTGAACCTGGAATCCACCTCCCGCCTCGATCAAGAGTTTGCTGATAGACCTGAAATTCTCCATGTGCGGTCCGAACAGAACCGGTTTCTTCATCAGGCAGGCCTCGAGCACGTTGTGCCCGCCGATCGGGACCAGACTGCCGCCGACAAAAACGACATCGGCGCAGGCGTAAAATTTGAGCATTTCACCGAGGGTGTCGCCGACGACCACCTCACCGCTTTGCATTTCCTGTGATTCCGAACAGAGAGTTGACCGGAGAAAAGTCGTAATCTCAAGCTTTTCCGCCAGTGCGACAACATCTTTGGCTCGCTCCGGGTAACGGGGAACTAAGATCAGCAGCAACTGCTGCCCCTTCTCAAGCAATTTACGATAAGCATCGAGGATGATCTCCTCTTCCCCCTGCCGCGTGCTGCCAGCAACCCAGACCATAACCTTCTCAGGCAACTTCAACTCCTGTCTGAATTGCTCTATTTCAGCAGCATCGAACCCGGGAGCAGGCAGGTCGAACTTGAGATTTCCGGTCACCTCTACCCGCTCCGGGTCTGCCCCCAACCGGGTAATGCGGAGTTCATCCTGACGACTCTGCATACACAAACGTGTGAACTTTTGCAGAACGGGAGTCAAAAGGGATTTGACCATCCAGTATTTCGGAAACGAGCGATCCGAGATCCGGCCATTGATCATAACCAGTTTAATCCCTGTGGCAGAAACCTTACGGATAAAGTTGGGCCAGATCTCTGTTTCAACCAGCAGCACCATGTCGGGTTGAACCTGCCGCAAAGCGCGATCGACAATCCACGAAAAATCGTACGGCATGAACAGACAAAGATCGGCCTCATCGATCTCCTCGGCGGTTACCCTGCCGGTAAATGTGAGACTCGAAAGAACGATGGCGGCTTCCGGGAATGCTTGGCGGAGCTGTTTAATCAGGGGGATACTCGCCTTGGTCTCGCCGATTGAAACGGCATGAATCCAGATAACTTGGCGATTCTTCAGGAAATGCAGCCGCTCTTTTTCATAAATAGCAAAACGTTCACCGAATCCCTGCCAGAGCTTCGGATAGCGTGTGCCTTTGACCAGTCCGAGCGGCGCCAGGATAAATGCCGCCAGGAACAGGACAATATCATACAGCAGATACACCATGCTCCTCCAGGCGCGCCGCGGCATTTTTCGTATTTTCCAACATCGATATTTCTATCCGCTGCAGATAATCATCCAACTCTTCGCCCTTTTGAAAATAGAGCGGCTCGGCAAAAGCGTAAACTCCACGGCTGAACGGATACGGGAACAAGAAGCGATCCCAGGACGAAAAACGGCGTCCACGGCTGGCGACAAATGCGATCGGCACCACAGGTCGCCCGGTCATTTTTCCGATCTGGGCGACACCGATTTTAGCAACGTGGCGTGGCCCTTTCGGCCCGTCCGGCGTGAAAACGATATCATCATCTGTTGCCGCCAGCTTCAACATCTCGCGCAGAGCCTCGCGACCGCCCCGGTTGGATGAGCCGCGAACAGCCCCCAGACCGAGGAACTCCATGGTCCGGGCGATCAGTTCACCATCCTTGGACTGACTGATTAAGATCCGCGTCCCGACTTTCCGCTTCAGTTGCGCATTCTTATAGCCGGGGGCCATCAACAGTAGCTGGTCATGCCAAAAGGCGAGGATGAAATTATCCTCCTTCTCCCAGATTTCCTGCGGATAACGATCCCCGAGATATTCAATCCTCATCGTCGCGTGGATAAGGCGAATAACAATGGAGGTTATCCACGGCAACAAGGTAAAGAGGAACCAGTTGTTGTACTGTTTATTCTTCATTCCCGTTCTGGAACTGCATCGTGTAAAGTCGACGGTATAGACCGTCCTGGGCAACCAGTTGATCATGTCGACCCTGTTCGACGATCTTCCCCTTGTCGAGGACCAATATCTTGTCGGCATGCATGACCGTAGATAGACGATGGGCGATCACGAGGGTGGTCCGGTTGTGCATCAGGTTCTGCAACGCCTTTTGCACCATCGCCTCGCTTTCGGTGTCGAGAGCACTGGTCGCCTCATCGAGAATCAGGATCGGGGCATCCCGCAGGATCGCCCGGGCGATACAGATTCGCTGCCGCTGCCCTCCTGACAGGCGCACCCCGCGGTTGCCGATTCCGGTTTCGACCCCCTGCGGCAGCTGCTCGATAAACTCACGAGCGTAAGCCTGATCGATCGCATCATTGAGCTTCGAATCTTCTGCTTCGGGACAGCCGTACAGGACGTTATTGCGGACCGATTCGTTGAACAGGAAGGTCTCCTGATCAACCAGGGCCAGGTTGGCGCGAAGGCTGTCGAGAGTAACTTCACGGATATCCGTTCCGTCAACCCGAACTGACCCTTCGGAGACATCGTAAAACCTGTTCAAAAGGCCGGCTACCGTCGACTTGCCGGCGCCACTCGCCCCGACCAGAGCGACGACTTCTCCCGGAGCGGCAGTAAAAGAGAAATCCTCCAGCACCTGTTCGTCACCGTAGGAGAACCCGACCCGGTCAAAAACGATTTCACCACGCACCCGCGGCATAGCAACGGCGTCACTTGTGTCATGAATCTCGACCGGTTCGGCACGAAGCTCAAACACCCTCTCTGCCGCGCCGATCGCCTGCTGAATCCGGTTGTAAAGCTTAGAAAGCTTCTTGGCCGGCGTGTACATGAACATGACGGCGGCCAAAATCGAGAATAGTTCCCCCTGCGTCATCTTCCCTTCGAAGACCCGGTGCAGGCCGTACCAGATCACGGCCGCGCCACCCAAGGAAAGCAGGATTTCCATTACCGGCGACGACGCGGCATCGTACTTGATAACCTTGCGGAAAAAAGAGTAGAACGACCTGTTTTCAGCCTCGAACTTGTCGTACTCTTTCTGCTCGGTGCCGAACGCCTTGATCACCTTGATCCCGGACATAGACTGCTCGAGGGCGGCGGTCAATTCTCCCATCGCCGTCTGCCCCTTCTTTGAATAGGACTTGATCCGCTTTCCGATCGCCGATGCCGGCCAGGCTGTCAACGGTAAAACGACAAAGGCCATTAACGCCATCTTCCAGTCGGCATAAAACGCGACGACGGTCAAAGAAACCAACGTCAGTACTTCCTTGAGAAGGCCGACCAGGACCTCGGCTACCGACGCCTGCATGATGGTGATGTCGTTCAGGATGCGCGACATCACGGTCCCGGATGAAACCCGGGAAAAATAGCGCATCGAAAGGGCCAGGGTATGACCAAATACTTCGTTACGCAGATCGAACATGACCAGTTGCCCGGCAGTCCGGATGAAGTATTCCTGCACGTAGCGAGAAATACCTTTGAACGAAGCGAGACCGATGACGATGAACGGGACGTAACTGAGCAGGTCGGCCCTGGCCTCGACGACAATCCAGTCGATAAACGGTTGCACCAGTTTTGCCGCGGCCGCATCCGACCCGGCAACACCGATCGATGCAATCACCGATACGAACAGCCGTCCCTTGTAAGGGCGGACATAGGATAAGAGTTTTCGGTAAATATCCCAGTTCATAAAATCAGTCTACGAACACCTTCTTTAGAAAAACGACAGCCCGGGGGCCTTCTCCCGGGCATTCGATATCGCTATTAAAACTCACCTGAATCGAAAAGAGAGTTCATTCGTTGAACCACAATTCCCTCCTCAACACAATCTAGCGGATAATACCTCGCTCGCTCCCCTTGATAAAATCGATGAACACCTTCACTTCCGGCAGATCCCCAGACTCGCCCATAATCTGCTCAAGCGCATCTTCAAGACGCAGATCGGAGCGATAGATCGTTTTGTAGGCATTCTTAATCGCCCGGACCGCCTCCTTGGAAAATCCGCGCCTTGAAAGGCCAATCGCGTTTACACCATGTGTACTCGCCCGGTCTCCCTGGGCGATGACGTACGGCGGAACATCTTGAGTTGCGATCGCGCCACCGCTGATCATGACATGGCAACCGATCCGCACGAACTGGTGGTAAGCCGAAAGCCCACCGAGGATAGCATAGTCGTCGACTTCGACATGGCCAGCCAGAGTCGCACAATTAGCCATGATAACATGGTTACCGACCCGGCAGTCGTGCGCGACATGGGTGTAGGCCATAAATAGGTTATCGTCTCCGATAATTGTCTGTCCGCCACCATCACCAGTTCCACGGTGCATGGTGACACTTTCACGAATCATGTTGCGATCGCCGATCTTCAGGGTTGTTTTTTCTCCTCCAAATTTCAAATCCTGTGGTGGGGCACCGATCGAAGCAAACTGGAAAATGTTATTGTCTTCGCCGATCTCGGTCCAATCCTCGATCACCACATGCGGTCCGATACGGGTGCCGGCCCCGATCGAAACGTTTTCACCGATAACCGAGTAGGGACCGATCTCGACATTATCGCCGATTTCGGCGTTCGGATGAACGATTGCTGTCGGGTGAATCATTTGCTTCTCTCCCCGGAAGTAAAAGTCGCCTTCAACTCAGCTTCAGCTACCAGAGTCGAACCCACATAAGCTTTTCCGCTAAAGGTATAGATTCCGCGGCGTAAACCAAGAAGATCAACCTCCATTCGAAGAACATCACCCGGCACCACCGGTTTACGAAATTTTGCCTTGTCGATACCGACGAAATAGGTCACCGCACCCTCGGCATGATCGCCCGTCACCTGACCGTAGATACCGCCGACCTGGGCCATCGCCTCAATGATCAACACCCCCGGCATAATCGGATGTCCGGGGAAGTGCCCCTGGAAAAACGGCTCGTTGATGGTCACATTTTTCTGACCGACAATCCCCTTCCCCTCCTTGATTTCCAGGATGCTGTCTACCAGCAGAAAAGGGTAACGGTGCGGCAACATTTCCATAATTTCGTTAACGCCGTAGAGCATGATGAATCACTTCTCCTTCATCCGGTTTTCCAGATCATCGATCTGTTTTTTCAGACGCTGAATCTCTTTGCGCATCTCGGGCAGTTTGGCAAACCCAGAACTCGCCTTCAGCCATTGTTTATGCGGCATGGTCGGGAAACTGGCTACGGCCTGATTCCCCTCCGTGTCGGCGGAAACACCGCCGCGGGCAACTACCGTAACATTGTCCCCAATCTTTAAATGTCCGATTGCTGCCGACTGCCCGCCGAACGTACAATGATTTCCGATAATCGTACTGCCGGCGATGCCGACCTGAGCGACCATGATCGTATTTTCGCCGACCTCGACATTGTGACCAACATGTACCAGGTTGTCGATCTTGGTCCCTTGTTTGACCAGGGTCTGCCCCAGAGCGGCCCGATCGACGCAGCTGCACGAACCGATCTCGACGTCGTCTTCGATAACCACAGTACCGACCTGTGGAATCTTGAAATATTTTTCACCGTCCGGAGCGAAACCGAATCCGTCCGAGCCGATGGTGCAGTTCGGCTGCAGAATAACCCGGTTCCCGATGCGACACTCCTCACGTATTACCGTTCCGGAATGCAACTGGCAATCTTCACCGATCGTGACCCCGTCGTAGAGAATAACTCCGGGGTGAAGATAGCTCCCCTTGCCGATTTTGACATTCTCGCCGACATAACAACCGGCCGAAACCGTCACCTCCGGGCCGATGTCGGCGGAAGATGCTATGCAGGCCGATTCAGAGACGCCCTGACAGGGCAATGTTTCAACTGCGAGATGAGTCAGCACCTGGGCAAAAGCAAGATACGGGTTGTCGGACTCGATCCGCGGGAGATTGCCATCGTAACCAAAATCGGGGCGGACGATCACCGCCGAAGCACCGGTCGAATTAAGCGCCGAAATGTACTTTGGGTTTGAAACGAAGGTAATATCCCCCGTCGTCGCCGCATCGATCGGGGCAACACGGCTTATCGTCAGATCCGGATCGCCGACCAGTCGGCCGTCGATCAGATCGGCCAACTCGGCCAGGGTCGCTGTTTTCGGAGCGGTGCCGGACATCTATTCTTACTCTTTGACAGCGTCCGCAGCAGCAATGAGTTTATCCGTCAGGTCGACTGAGTCAGCGGCATACACAACTCCGCCGCTACCCCGCTCGAGCAGAACATCGGCCCCTTCCTGTTTGGCTAATTCCTGGGCCAGATCGAGAAGCTTTTCGACGATCTGGTTGGTAAACTGGCCGTCGAGCTGCTGCAACTCTTCCTGGCGATCCTTGGCGTAACGCTGGAAGTCCTTCAGCTTCTGCTGGTATTCCCGTTCCTTGGCCGCACGGGCATCATCGGAAAGCAGTACCGCCTGCTTTTCAAGATCCTCTTGCAATGCCTTGAGCTCGTTCTGTTGCTCTTCGATCTTCCCTTCGAACTCCTTGGCCTTTTCGGTAATCTTGTTTTTGGCGTCCTTACCCATATCGGTAAGGTTCAGTGCTTTTTGCAGATCGATCACAGCGATATTTGCAGCATCGGCAACAGACGGTGTCACTGCCATCACGAAAGCGAACAAAACCAGAATTCCTAACTTCTTCATTGCGAATAACCTCCTTCAGTATCTTTTTATCAGAAAAATCGTCCGATCGAAAATTCGAGTTCCGAATTGTTTTCACCCTCGATAGGATCGAGGTTGCGTCCCCACTCGAGGCGGAGCGGCCCGAGCGGGCTCAGCCAGCGGATTCCGCCGCCGACACTGTACCGCATGTCGTCAAAAAAGTCCTCCTCTTTCAACCAGGCGTTTCCGGTATCGAAGAAGAGAACCGCCTTCAAACCCGCTGACTCGGCAAGCGGAAAAATATATTCAAAATTAAAATAAGCCTCTTTTTCGCCGCCGATATATTCATAGCCACCCGTAACCGGCACCCTCGGGCCGACCCGACGCGACTTGAACCCACGGATTGTCCGGATTCCACCGAGATAGAAGCGCTCGCTCAGCGGGATCTCCTCATTGCCAACTTCGAAGACCTGGCCGACTTGACCGTGCACAGAGAAGACCGTATTCCACTTCCAGGGGAAGAAGCTGCGATGATCAGCCACGGTCCGGAGAAACTTCTCGGTACCGCCAATTCCGGCATACTCGACTGACACTTCCGAACGGGATCCTTCAGACGGATCGAGGTAAGAATCGGTGGTATCCCGAATCAGGGAGGTGGTTATCGACGACAGTGTCGATTCACCCTCGGCGTCTTTCACGATCAGCGAAGCAAACTCGTCGACGTCGGTGATCTCCTTTTGCTCGTAGCGATAGACGAAGACAGCACGCATATTCTTGGCGACCGGCACTCCGACCTTGACATCGCCGCCGACCTTATTCTCGGTATATTCGGTCCATTCCCGCTCGGTTTTGTAGACATCGAATCCGAGCGAAACGTTGGTATCGAGGAAATAGGGGTTGGTAAACCCGAGATTGTAGAGGGTGCTGTTGGCACCGAAAGAGCCGGACAGGTTAAGTTTGTAACCGCGGCCAAGGAAATTGGCCTGGGAGACTGATCCCTGGAAGATAAAATGATCGACCGAGGAGTAGCCGGCACCGATGCTGAAGGTCCCGGTCGGCTTTTCGACCAGGTCAATATCGACGTCCATCACCTTCTCGTCGTCACTCTTGCTGGTATCGATATTGATCTCTTCGAAAAAGCCGAGTTTATTGATCTGGCGCCGGCTGGCGGCAAGGGCACTGGCACTGTAGAGATCGCCTTCAACCAGCGCCATCTCCCGACGGATTACCTTGTCAACGGTCTTGGTGTTGCCGCGGATTTCGATCCGCCCGATTGCGACCTGTATCCCTTTTTCAATCTGGAATTGGATATCGATCAGGTTCTTACCCGGGATAGTACTGGTCAGGGGCGAGACATTGACATATGCATAGCCGCGATCGGCGTAGAAATCATTCAGGCCGAGCATGCTTTCGCGCAGTTCCTTGCGCGAAAAGATATCCCCCTCCATCAGTGTCACCTGCTCCATCAGGATATGGGGCTCGGCGATCATATCCCCCTCGACACCAACCTCGCCGACCGAAAACTGCTCACCTTCTTCGATCTGGATGAAAATCTCGAGATACTTCTTGTCTTCGGTCAGGGTGACGTACGGCTGCTTAACCTTGATCTGGACATAACCCTCGTTGAAGTACATGTCCTTGATGATTTCGAGATCGGTCTGCAGGATCTCTTTGTTGTAGGCGCCGGCATCAGTCAACCACGACATGAAGGTGCGCCGTCGGGTCTGAATCGACTTGCGAAGTTTGCGATCGCTGAAGACCATGTTCCCCTCAAAGTGAATCTTGTCGATGAGAACCTTTTCCCCTTCTTTGATCCGGAAAATAACCGTCGCCTCGTTCTGGTCGTTGACATCCAGGTCGGGTTCGATCGAGACGGCATGGAACCCCTTTTCGACGTAAACGGCCCGGATCGCCTCGACGCTCTTGGCGACGACGCGCGGATTATAGAGGTCGGGAATCTTGATCGTCACTTCCGGAGACAGCTTGCTGGTTGAGACCTCCTCGTTCCCTTCGAAATCGATTTTGCGAATGAGGGGGCGTTCGACCACACTGTAAACCAGGAGTGTTTCCCCATCCTGCTCAACGATCTCGGCAGCCACATCGTCGAATCGGCCGAGCTCGAAAATAGAGAGAAGATCCTTGTCGATATCGTCGGTCGTAACCATGCTTCCGGCCGTGGACCCGATCTCAGCAAGGATGGCCTTCTCTTCGAAACGTTGATTCCCTTCAACGATGACACGGTCGACATTGTAGGAAGCGGCAACCACCGGGAACGGCATGATCAGCAGCATGGCAACAAGAAAAAAGAGTGACTTCATAAAAGCATTCCAGGACATATCAAAAATTAACGAGACTGCCATCCTGCATCCGCACAATGCGGTCGAGGCGTCCGGCGAGCTGCTCCGAGTGGGTTACGATGACCATGGTTAAGTTGCGCTGTTCATGCAAACGCTGCAGCACAGCATAAATCTCATCCGACGTATGACTGTCGAGGTTGCCGGTCGGCTCGTCGGCCAGCAATATTTTCGGTTCCATCACCAGCGAGCGGGCAATCGCCACCCGCTGCTGTTCGCCGCCGGACAACTGCCCCGGTTTATGACTTAGCCGATGAGAGAGTCCGACATCATCGAGCAGACTTTTTGCCCGGGCGATCACTTCTGAATCCGGAAGCCGAGCGATCAACCCCGGCATCATGACATTTTCCAGAGCACTGAATTCGGGAAGCAGTTGATTGAACTGGAAAACAAACCCGATCGTGCGATTGCGAAAACTGTCGAGCGCCGCCCCCGTCAGACTGAAAACATCCTGTCCCTCGACCTCGACCCGGCCGGAAGTCGGACGATCCAGAGCGCCGAGGATATGCATCAGGGTTGTCTTGCCGGCACCGGAAGCCCCGATGACGGCCAGATGTTCACCGACAGCAACCGAAAGGTTGATATCGTTCAGCACCTCGACCCGGTTAGGATCGGAGCCGTAACTTTTATGTAACGAATCGACGGAGATCAACGTATATTCCTACTCGTAGCGCAAAGCCTCGGCCGGATCCATCCGTGATGCATGCCAGGCTGGATAGACCGTCGCGACCAGGGAAATAGCCATTGCCAGGGCGGCAACAACAATAACGTCACCGGCCAAAACCTTCGACGGGAAATGCTCCATTCCGTATACCGCCTGATCGAAAATCCTGATTTGGAGAAGATTTTCGAACCACTTAATAATCGCGTCGGCATTAACCGCGAGCAACAGGCCGAGAGCCGTTCCGAGCGAAGTCCCGACCGAACCGATAATCAGCCCCTCGAGCACAAAGATCCGCATAATGCTTTTCCCGGTCGCCCCCATCGATCGCAATACCGCGATATCACGTGTCTTTTCCATTACTACCATAATCAGGGTGGTGGCAATATTAAAGGCAGCGACCAGCACGATAATACCGAGAACAATAAACAGGCCGAGTTTTTCCAGGCGTAACGCCGAGAGGAAGGAACCGAACATATCCTCCCAGGAACGGACGACCAACGGATACTCGATCGACTCGCGCAGATGCGCGGCGACCGGCTTGGCCTGGTCGTAGGATGTTGCTTCTATCTCCAGACCGGAGATCTGGTTCTCGGCATCCAGCAGCTTCTGTGCTTCGCCCATCGCAATGTAGGCGAAGTAGGTATCGAAGAAACCACTATGTTGCCTGAAAATCCCGACCACCTGGAACGGTTTCATCTTCGGCATCATGCCGAAAGGGGTGATGGTAAACATTGGCGGAATCACATTGATCGAGTCACCGACCGCGACCCCGAGTGTCGTCGCCGAATCGAGGCTGATAACGATCCCGGGCAGTTTGCGCTCTTCGGTAAAAATCAAGTCATCCGCCGACTGGTCAGCAATGGTCATCATCCGCATTTCGAAGACCTTACTTCCCCGTTCCAACCCTTTGACGTTAACGGCGGCGACATTCTGATTCGACAACAACATTGCCTGATTGGAAACATACGGAGTGATGCTGACAATCTTGTCATCACTTTGGCGTACCTTTTCTTCCAACGCCTTGTAATCGTCGATTCCGCCACCATGCTTCTGGATCAGGACGTGCGGCACGTTGCCGAGGATTTGCTTGCGCACCCCGTCGTGAAAGCCGGTCATGATCGCCAGCACCAGGATCAGCGAAGCGACCCCGAGAGTCACTCCGGCGATCGAGATAAAGGAAATGACCGAGATAAAGGTCTGTTTCCTCTTGGCGCGCAGATAGCGCATGCTGACGAACCATTCAAAATTCATTGTGTTCCGTTGCCCGATTTATGTTTACTTGCTTTCCGGCCGCAGTTGCGGGAAGAGAATGACGTCGCGGATCGAGGCCGAATTGGTCAATAGCATAACCAGCCGGTCGATACCGATCCCCTCGCCGGCGGTCGGCGGCAGACCGTACTCGAGCGCCCGAACATAATCCTCGTCCATCTCGTGCGCCTCTTCGTCGCCGGCAGCTTTCTCCTTGAGCTGATCCTCGAACCGCCCCTTCTGGTCGATCGGGTCGTTCAGCTCGGAAAAGGCATTGGCCAGTTCACGACCGACAATGAAAAGCTCGAATCGATCGACCACCTCCGGGTTTTCGTCGTTACGCCGCGACAGCGGTGATATATCGGTCGGATATTCGGTGATAAAGACCGGATTCCAGAGCTTCGGCTCCGCCACCTCGTCGAAAATTTCGGTCAACAGCTTGCCGTGTCCGATCCGATCGTCCAGTTCGAGGCCGAGCTGCTTGGCAAAGGCGAGCAGTTTGGCCCGATCGTCGAGATCTGCCATTTCAAGGTCGCTGTACTTGACGATCGCCTCGCGTACCGTCAGCCGCTCCCATGGCGCGGTCAGATCAACCTCCTTGTCGCCGTAGGTAAACTTGAGCGAGCCGACCACCTGCTGCGCGACATGACAGATCAGCTGCTCGGTGAAATCCATCAGGTCTTGGTAGGTGGCGTAGGCCTGGTAAAACTCCATCATGGTGAACTCGGGGTTGTGCTGGATCGAGATCCCCTCGTTGCGGAAGTTACGATTGATCTCGAAAACCCGTTCGAAACCGCCGACCACCAGCCGTTTGAGATAGAGCTCCGGGGCAATGCGTAAAAAGAGGTCCATCTTCAGGGTGTTGTGATGGGTAACGAACGGCTTGGCCGTGGCACCGCCGGCAACCGGCTGCATCATCGGCGTTTCAACCTCGAGGAAATCATTGTCCTGCATGTACTCCCGGATCAAGCGGATGATCTCAGTCCGCTTGCGGAAGACATCACGGACTTCAGGGTTTACGATCAGATCGACGTATCTCTGACGGTAGCGGGTTTCGACATCGGTCAGACCGTGCCACTTCTCCGGCAGCGGCTGCAGCGACTTGGTGAGCATGCAGATCTTCGATGCCCGCAATGAAAGCTCGTCGGTCTTGGTCCGAAACGGTTCGCCTTCGACGCCAATGATATCGCCGACATCGAACTTGCGAAAGATTTCGAACGCCTCTTCACCGACCTGCTGCTTGGCGACATAAATCTGAATCCGGTCACTGCGGTCCTGCAATTGGACAAAGGCCGCCTTGCCGAAATCGCGCATCGCCATAATCCGTCCCGCTGCCCGGTAGCTCGCATCGATCGATTCGAGCGCTTCCTTGTCGTGCTCGGCATGGGCGGCATGGATATCGGCGGCGATATCAGTCGCCTTGAAATCGTTGGCAAAGGGGTTGATCCCCTGTTCGCGCAATTCATCGAGCTTGGCGCGGCGCTGTTTTAAAAATTCGTTCAGTTCTTCCATCTTAAAAATGATCCTTGCAGTATATTGACGGTCGTTACGACCGGCTGAGCAAATAGGCTTCGATGAAACCGTCGATATCGCCGTCGAGAACAGCATCGGCATTGCCGACCTCAAAACTGGTCCGGTGATCCTTGACCATGCGATATGGATGCAACACGTAGGAGCGGATCTGGCTGCCCCAGCCGATCTCCTTCTTTTCGCCGGCCAGCGCTTCGGCCTCTTCCTCTTTCTTGCGTATCTCCTGCTCGTACAGGCGAGCCTTGAGCTGTTTCATCGCCGTCGAACGGTTTTTGTGCTGACTCCGCTCACTCTGGCAGGCGACAACGATCCCGGACGGCACATGGGTAATCCGGATCGCCGAATCAGTCTTGTTGACATGCTGGCCACCCGCTCCGCTGGCGCGATAGGTATCGACCTTGAGGTCCTTTTCATTGACTTCGACTTCGATATCATCGGGAAGCTCGGGAAATACGAAGACGGACGCGAACGAGGTATGCCGTTTGGCGTTGGCGTCGAACGGGGAGATCCGCACCAGGCGATGGATCCCCATTTCGGCCCGCAACCAACCGTAGGCATAGTCTCCGGAGACGGTAAAGGTCGCCCCCTTGACCCCCGCTTCATCACCCGGCTGGTAATCGGTAATCTCGGTTTTGAAACCCTTCTTTTCACAATAGCGCAGGTACATACGCAACAACATATCGGCCCAGTCCTGGGCCTCGGTCCCGCCGGCGCCGGCGTTGATGCTGAAAATGGCGTCGCAGCTGTCGTGCTCGCCCGAAAGCATCCGGGCAAACTCCATCTGCCCGACCTTTTTGTCGAGCTCCGGCAGCAGCTCGCGAACCTCGCTCAGGGTCTCTTCGTCTTCCCCCTCTTCACCGAGTTCAACCAGCACGAGCAGATCGTCCAGCTCCTGCTGCGCCTCGTCCCAGCCCTCTACAACTTTCTGCAGCCGGTTCCGATCCTTCAGCACCTCCTGCGCCTGATCACCCTGATCCCAGAACTCAGGGCGGGCTATTTCAGCTTCGAGCTCGGAAACCCGTTCCCGTTTCTCATCGACGTCAAAGGTACCTCCTCAGCTCGACGAGCTTTTCCTGCAAACTTTCCAGATGTGATCTCTCATCACGAAACATAAATAAACGACTCCGGTAAAAATGAATGAGGGATTATAGCGACTTGGATGCCTCAGGGCAAGGTATCTTTCGCCGTTCTCCGACCGCTCATTTACGCAGTCGACTCTGCCAGATCCAGACGAGCGATACAACCAGGAAAAAGAGCGGAAAGATATCCCCGAAGCGGGCATAGAGGGTGAGCTGATCCCGCATAAACACCGGCCCGGTCATCACCGCCTCCTCAAACAGCTTCGACTGCTCGA
Source organism: Desulfuromonas sp. (assembly GCA_002868925.1). Lineage (GTDB taxonomy): Bacteria > Desulfobacterota > Desulfuromonadia > Desulfuromonadales > UBA2294 > BM707. Next base: position 34,948 of record PKTZ01000146.1, read on the forward strand.
CGACACGGCCATCCGGGGCAATCAGTGCCGAGACCCCGGTATTGGCAGCACGGGCCAGCCAGCGTCTATTTTCCACGGCACGCACCTGCGCCATTACGAGGTGCTGATAGGGCGCCGAAGAACGTCCGAACCAGGCATCGTTGGTGATATTGACCAGCAATTGACTCCCGGCCTTGCTATAGGCACGGGCCAGTTCCGGGAAAATCGCTTCGTAGCAGACCAGGACGCCGACTTTCTTGCCGTCATAATCGAGCGGGGCAATTTCGCCGGCCGAGAAATCGCCGATCCCATAAACCAATTTATCGATGAACGGGAAGAAGCGGGAAAACGGCACATACTCACCAAACGGCACCAGGTGGACCTTGTCGCTCCGATCGGCCAGGCGACCCCGTGGCGAGATCATATATGCGCTATTGAAATATCGGAAATCCGCTCCGTGTTGCTCATAGGCGGGGCTGCCGGTCAGCAGCGATATTCCTGCATTTTGCACAAATTTGACAACGGCTGTCTGCGGCGGTGAAATATCCTGCAGGTAGAACGGGGTCGCACTCTCCGGCCAGATGGCCAGGTCGGCGCCTTCAGCCGCCGCACGCTTCGATAGGCGCAGATAGGTTTCGACCGTATGCACCTGGTTGGCGATATCCCACTTTGCCGTCTGGTCGATATTCCCCTGGGCCACGGCAAGTTTGATCGGTTTTCCGGCATCGCTTTGTCCACCAAGACGCCAGGTCCCGTAGACCAGGTTCGCCACCACCAGTATCAGCAACAACAGAACATATCGGACCTGACCGAAACGGCGCTCGCGGTGACCGAACCAGTTCAGAATAGCGGCAATCACCGCGTTGCTAAGAACTATCAGGCCGCTGACACCATAAACGCCGACCAGGTCAGCCGACTGGATCATGGCCAGGTTTTCGACTTGGGAGTATCCGAGCAGGTTCCACGGAAAACCGGTCAGAACGATCCCCCGCAGATACTCGAGGGCAACCCAGATCAACGGCAGGGTCATGGCATACGGGTAACCGAGTCGGCTGCTTAGCCGGCAGGAGAGCCAGGAAGCCAGACCGAAATAGAGCGCCAGGTAGAGAACCAGCAGCAGGTAGGCGACGAGCGAGAGCAGCGGGTGCAGACGCCCGTAGGTCACCATGACGATATTGAGCCAGTAGAGGGAGAAAGCGAAAAAACCGACACCGGCGACAAAACCGGTGACAAACGGTCGTCGCGCCATAATCAGGATCATCGGCACCAGCGCAACCCAGGCGAGCAGAGAGAGCCCCGGTAGTGGGAAGGAACAAGCGAGCAACAGGCCCGAGATCAGGGCGATAACAAATTCTGACAGGGAGCGGATCCGCGACATGGTCAGCTGTCGTTCTCCAGTTCTTCTTCAGGCGACAAACGAACGATTCTGACCTTGTGTATCTTGCGGTCATCCGATTCGACAACCGTCATATGGAGCGGGCCGGCGGTCACTTCCTCGCCGGGGGTCGGGACCTGGTTGAGCAGGTGCACCAGATAGCCGCCGACCGTATCGAACTTTTCACGGGTTATCTCGATATCGAAGTACTCTTCCAGTTCGTCAAGACCGAGGCTGGCGTCGACCAGCAGCGAACCGTCCTTCTGCTCGACCAGCAGAGCTTCATCGCTGTCGTATTCATCCTGTATCTCACCGACGATCTCTTCGAGCAAGTCTTCAATCGTTACCAGCCCGGAGGTTCCTCCGTACTCATCGACTACGATTGCTATATGCACCCCCTTGGTCCGAAAATCCTGCAACAGCGATTCGATCTTTTTCGACTCGGGAATAAAATAGGCGGGACGCATCACTTTTTCAATTTGATTTGAAGTAGGATCT
>PKTZ01000128.1 GCA_002868925.1 Desulfuromonas sp.
CTTACGCTTCTGCTTTCCAATGCCCATGCAGATTACAATACTCGCGTGCCGTTACCTTGTCGGCCGTAATATTGAACGTCGCTTCGGGCGCACCGCCCGGCTCGAGAAACTGTGTATAGGACTTACCGTCGGCGATCAGCTCGATCCATTGGATATAGTGATCATCCTGCATCGGATGCGCAACACTGCCGACCTTGACCGTAATCGTCCCGTTCCCCTTTTCGATCACTGGCACATGCTTCTCAACGGCGGCATCGACCGTATTTTCATCCTGCAACGCCATCTCCTGACCGCAGCAAACGAGTTTACCACCACCGGTATTAACGACTTCCGTAATAATCCCACATACTTCACACTTGTACACTTCAAGTCTGTTTGCCATGTCAGGCCTCCTTATCGTTCGGTTGTTTCTGTGTGGTTTTTCCAAAATGCCGCGATACGGCATATCAGCCAAAACAAAGTCTTAAAAAATTACCACATTAGTATTCTTTTGCAAGTCTGTTTATCGAACAATCGCCGAAGCATTTGCATTGAACGGGTTCGTCCGGTGCGCCAGGGAATAGAGATAGGGATAATGTTCCTTCAGATGCGCCAGGTACTCGAGCCATTGCCCGAGCAACAGCGGGTAGACCCTGCGCATGTCGCCACGCAGGTGATCGAGATCGGTTTGAGGCAAACCGTCGAATTGCTCGCGGTGTAGTAATTCCTCCTTCAGATGCAGGGTGGCCAACAGTAAATCAGTGAAGACTTCATGCTCCAGCATGTAAGGGCTCTCCAGGAGGCGTACCATCAGGTCGCGCTGCTCGTTGAGAAAATCCCGGAGTTCCACAAAATCAATTCGTGCGGGATCGATGTCGGGATGCGATTGCCGGACCGCTTGCGCCGCTTTAGTAAAATCTGCTGTACTCCAACCCTCACCGAAGGCGGCAAGCTTTCCGATATTGTTGATGTCCGGATCGGCAGCGGCGAAGATTTTTAGCATACGGTTGCCGGTTTCACTGAAAAAAATACCGACCACCATGTGCAGCTTCTGCAGTCGGACATCCGCTTCGCGTCGATTAAGGAAGATTTCAGTTGCGTTGGCGATGACCCCGAGGAAGGTTCCGACCCCGGTGACAATGAGAAACATTGCCAGGATTTTGCCGGCAACGGTGGTCGGGGCGATATCGCCGTAACCGACGGTCGCGATGGTAACGATGGTGAAATAAAGGCCGTCAGCGAGGCTCTTCCCCTCAACCAGCATGAAGCCGAAGGTGCCGAGCAAGACAACTGAAACAAGTAGCACGAGATAGAAGCGGAGACGCCGCTTATCCTGATGAGTACCCATAAAAAACTAACCGATGAGACCGGACAGGGTTACCGACATTTCAACGATGAAACGATCAACGGCGACGACGGCGAACCAGAGAGTCATAAAGAGATTGAGGCGGAAAAAGAGACGGCCGCTGGCGGCCGGTGCTGTCTCCGTACGATGATACCGAGTCAATGCTCCGGCCAGGAGCAGCAGGGCAACAGTGACGATAATACGGCTCAGGTCGGCACGGACCAACCCCGAGAAGTTGGCGATTCCGACCCCGGCAAGCAGGGCAACAATCCAGACGATGCTGAGATGACGCAACCGCTCCGGGCTGATCCGGGCGAAAAGATCGGGCAACCCGCTACGCCGGGCATCTTCCGGATAAGTCAGGGCCAGCAACCAGAAATGCGGAACCTGCCAGAGCACGATAATGGCGATCAGCATCAGAATCGGTGGCGCAGTAGGGTCGCCGCCAGCCAGGACCCAGCCCATGAGCGGCGGCAGGGCACCACAGAGCGCTCCCGGCAGCACGGCGAAGGGGGTTATCCGCTTCAGCAAGGTATAGACGCCGTTGTACCAGACCAGGGCAAACAGGCCGAGCAGGAAAACCGTGCTGCTGCCGGTCAGCCAGAGCAACGTCAACCCGACAAACATGAGTGCGGAAGCGATCATCGATCCAATGATCAACGACCAGTGACCGGTGACCAGGGGCCGATTCCGGGTCCGCACCATCCGGCTATCGACATCCCGTTCCTGGGCCTGATTCAGTGCCGAAGCACCGGCACTCAGCAGCCAGACGCCGGCACACAGCAACAGTGCCGGCAAGTCGATATTCCCGTTCGGGTGGAACAGGTAACCGGCCAGCGCCGAAAAGGCGACCAGGAAAGACAGGTGGGCACGGGTCAATCGACTGAACATTTCTATTTCATCCCCTCGAGAGTATCGATCATCGCGTCGAGCTCGGCGACCGACAATCCAGTCGTCGGCGGCATCACCGGCGGATAGCCGACGACGATCTCGGCAGCCGGTTCGAGGATCGCGCGGCGCAGGTAGTCACGGTCGCTGGTCAGGTTCGTCTCGGCGCCATCTTTTGTAACCGTTACCGGGCGGCCGCCGATCCCCTGGAACGAAGGACCGACCAGGCGGCTGCCGTCGGTCGAGTGACAGCCGAGGCAACCCCGCTCCTGCAGCAGCGCCATGCCATCCGGTGCCATCTGCTCCGCTTCTTTGGGCTCCGGCTCCGCTGTTTCTTCTTTTTGTTCAGCATCAGCTTCGGACTTGGCCTCAGATGAATCCGGTTGTTCGGATTCGACGGATTTTTCCGGTTCGGCACTCCCCATATCCGGCATCTCTGCCGCCGTTTCCTGTTCGGACTGCATCAGGAAATCGACCATCTGTTGCAGCTCCTCCTCGTTGATACGACCGGCGAAAGGCGGCATCGCCGGCGGGAAGCCCACGACCAGTTCGGCGTTCGGCTCGTTGATCGCACGGATAAGATAATCGGCATCGACGGTGATCGTCTTCTCCTCGCCGTCGATAGTGATCAGTGTCTCGCGTCCGGCGATATCCTTGAAACTCGGGCCGACCAGGCGGCTGCCGTCGAGGGAGTGGCAGCCGAGGCAGCCATAATTCTCGAGCTGGGTCAAGCCGGGATGTTTCCCCTTGTCCTCCACTGTACTCTGCAGCCACTGCTCGAATTCCTCCTGCGGCACCGCTTCGACCGTCGTCACCATGTCAGCATGGGCGACCCCGCAGTACTCGGCGCAGAACAGATCGTACGAACCGGCCTCGTCGGCGACGAACCAGGCGTAGTTCTCCATCCCCGGCACGCAATCCCGTTTCACCCGGAAAGCGGGAACGAAAAAGCTGTGCAGTACATCGTCGGAGAGGAGCTTGACCTTGATCGGCTGCCCGACCGGTACGTAGAGCTTGTCGCTGGTCTTGCCGTTATCGTAGGTAAAGAGCCACGACCACATGCGGGCGTTGGCCTGCACCGGCATGGCGTTATCGGGAATGCGGCGCAGCGAAAGGTATCCCTCCCAGCCGAACCAGAACATCATCAAAACGATGATTGTCGGGATCACGGTCCAGGTCACTTCGAGCCAGACGTTGTGATCTTTCTGCGATTCTGGGACCGGGCAGCGCTTGCGGTTGTAGCGGATGATAAACCAGAGCATCGCCACGGCGATACCGATCAGCATCACCACGCTGATGCCAAAAATAAAGTAGAATACGGGATCGACCGCTTCGACTGTTGTCACTGCCTGCGGATTCACGCGATAACCCCCTTACCGATAAAGAACATCGAAGAAAGTAAAACCGATAAAGATCGCCAGTATGACCAGAGTCGAGATCAGGGCGATTTTGAACAGCGGCTGCTCGTATTTCATATGCATGAAGAAAGAGACGACCAGTCCCGACTTCAATGAGGCAATGGCCAGGGCGACCCAGATATTGAGTGCACCGAGATTATACTGCGCAACCCAGATCGTGATTCCGGTCAGCAGCAACAGGGCCGACCAGACAATGGCAAACAGTTTATAGCTGACAATATGTTCATGCTGTTCAGACATAAGCACCTCTAATATTAAACCCGGGTCAATGCAGGATCAGGTAATAGAGCGGGAAGATAAAGATCCAGATCAGATCGACCAGGTGCCAATAAAGCCCCGCATTTTCAAGGACAACCCAGTCCCCGGCGTTGACCGACCCGGCCTTGATCTTGAACATGGTCCAGGCGATGATCAGAGCCCCGACGACCACGTGAATGCCGTGCAGGCCGGTCGTGATGTAATAAATCGAGAAGAAGACCGATTCCCCCGGCGCTATTTCGCTCATATGCGGTGAACCGGGATAGATGCCATGATGAATCTTGGCACTCCATTCGAAAAACTTGTTGACCATGAAGATCGCGGCAGAAACAATCGTGCCGGCGAGCAGGCCCTGGCAGAGCGTTTTCTGCCCGCGCCGCAGTGCAGTAATCGACATTGCCACGAAAAGGGAACTGGTCAGAAGAACGAGAGTATTACCGCCGCCGAAGCGGACATCGAGCTCGGAGCCGGCCGAGATAAATTCCTGCGGGTAACGTTGCAGGTAGACCGCATAAAGGACAAACAGGCCACCGAACAGCAGGACTTCGGTAAACAGAAACAGCCACATGCCGAACTTGGCGCCGGTATAATCCTTGTGTACATGCTCACTCATAGAATCCCCGCCTTCTTGAAATCATACGGACCGTGAGTCACCACCGGATCTTCTTCAAAATTCTCGAGAGGCGGCGGGGTCGCGACCTGCCATTCGAGAGTCGCCCCGCCCCACGGGTTGTCGCTTGTCACCGGCTCACCCTTGAAAATGCCGCGGAACAGGTTGACAAACATCAACACCAGGCCGAAGCCGAGGATCCAGGAACCGAACGTCGAAACCATGTTCAGGGTGGTGAACTCGGGCACGTAGTCATAGTAGCGCCGCGGCATCCCCATAATGCCG
>PKTZ01000168.1 GCA_002868925.1 Desulfuromonas sp.
ATCGCCCACGAGATCAAGAACCCGCTGACCCCGATCCAGCTGTCGGCCCAGCGGCTGCGACGCAAGTACCTCGGAAGCTTTTCAGGAGACGACCTGGTTTTCGATGACTGTACAAACCTGATCGTTAAACAGGTCGACGAATTGAAAAACCTGGTTAATGAGTTTTCAAACTTCGCGCGAATGCCGGCCAGCAACCCAACTCCGAACCAACTCAACGACGTTATCTCAGAAGCGCTACGGCTTTATCAGGAGGGGCACAAGGAGATCACGTTTGTTTTCGACCCGGACTCATCGATGCCGGTCTTCAATCTCGATCGTGACCAGATCAAGCGGGCCGTGATCAACCTGCTTGACAATGCGGTCAGCGCCGTCAGCAACGATGGCGAAATCAAGATCAGTTCGAGTTATAATCAGACACTCAAAATGGCGGTCTTCAGTGTCAGCGACAACGGCTCCGGCATCCCGCCGGAAGACAAGCCACGCCTGTTCGAGCCCTATTTCTCGACCAAAAAGTCGGGGACCGGTCTCGGCCTGGCCATCGTATCGACCATTATCTCAGACCACAATGGCTATATCCGTGTTAAAGACAACGTACCAAAAGGGACCGCATTTATAATCGAATTGCCCGTCAGCCAGGACAAACTGAATACATGACAACAATAAGGGAACTATGAACAAGATTCTGATTATCGATGATGAACAGAGTATCTGCAGCAGCCTCGTCGGCATTCTGCAGGATGAAGGGTTCACCCCTGTCACCGCGACCAGTGGCGAAGAGGGCCTGGAACGGCTCCGCGACGAGTCACCCGACCTGATCCTGCTCGATATCTGGATGACCGGCATGGACGGTATCGAGACCTTGCAAAAGATCAAGGAGGAAATACCGGACCAGATCGTCGTCATGATGAGCGGACACGGTACGATCGAAACCGCGGTCAAGGCGACCAAACATGGCGCCTTCGATTTCATTGAAAAGCCGCTCTCACTTGAAAAGGTACTGCACAGCATTGAGCAGGCAAAAAAGATGAGCGAGCTGGTGGAAGAGAACCGGGCGCTCAAGGAGTCGATCGCCAAAGACAGTGAAATGATCGGCACCAGCGGCCCGATCAAATCCCTTAAAGAGCAAATCGAAATAGCGGCGCCAACCTCCGGTTGGGTCCTGATTACCGGCGAAAACGGCACCGGAAAGGAGCTGGTGGCACGCTCAATCCACCTGAACTCGCAAAGGAAAACAAAACCGTTCATTGAAGTCAACTGCGCCGCCATCCCGGAAGAGCTGATCGAATCGGAACTGTTCGGGCACGAAAAAGGGGCTTTCACCGGGGCTACGGCCCAGCGCAAGGGGAAGTTCGACCAGGCGAACGGCGGCACCCTGTTTCTCGATGAAATCGGGGATATGAGCCTTAAAACCCAGGCCAAGATCCTGCGCATTCTGCAGGAGCACAAGTTCGAACGGGTCGGAGGCAACCAGACGATCGAAGTCGATGTCCGGGTAATCGCCGCCACCAACAAGGACCTCGAAGAGGAAATAAACAAAGGGAACTTCCGTGAAGACCTCTACTACCGGCTCAACGTGCTCCCCTTCCATGTCCCGCCATTGAGAGAACGTGCCGACGATATCCAGGCTCTGACCAAGCATTTTCTGGAGCACTTCTGCCGCAAGGAAGGGAAAAAGGTCAAGGCTATCTCCGAGGATTCACTCAACCTTCTTGCGAGCTACAACTGGCCGGGCAATGTCCGTGAGCTGAAAAACATCATTGAGCGGCTCGCCATCATGACCGTCGACGAGGTCATCAAGCCGGAGCACCTGCCGACGGTGGTCGTCAAAAGCCAGTCCAACGGAGAGAACCTCTATACCAGCATTGCCAACCAGGACGAAAATTTCCGGGCTGCCCGCGATCAGTTTGAAAAAGCCTTCATCACCCAGAAGCTGGAGGAAAACAACTGGAATGTGTCTAAAACGGCCGAGAAGATTGAGATTGAGCGCTCGAACCTCCACCGCAAAATCAAGGCCTACGGAATTGAATTGAAAAAGGGATAAAGATGCGGACCGGACAGCAGATGAGGTAATCCGCATTTTTTAAGCTAAATTCAATTTTCCATTTGAGCTCTGCCATAACAAAACAACGTGCCTGACATTATTCAGGCTCTGATCTCGTCAATAACTTCGGCGAGAAAAATTGGGCACACCTCCTCCAGGTATTTCTTCGAGCCTGACATAATAACTCCCCCGTCTCCATTAAAAGGTGACGTATTCACCGCCAGCCCCCGATCAATTAGTTCTAGTTTTTGCGAGAATATGTGAATATAATTTCTATTGATATTTCATTCACAAATTCATAGCTTGACATATATTAGAATTGTGGCGAACGGCCTACATGCAATAGAGATAAAGGCTGGCTTAAACTCTGGGGGAGGAAATATCATGCGAGCATCATGGCACTTGGGAAGATTTCTAATCTTGGCAATTTCCATTTTATTCTTTACTCAATACACGTACGCAAATGACAACCAACTCTGCCTGACCCAAAAACTCTCAACGGGTGCGGAGGTGATGCTGACCATCAACAAGGAGCAACTGCACGTATTGAAACCGGTTGCTGTGAACCTAACGATAACCGACCCCAAAGGGCAACCGATCCCGGGCGCTCTCATTTACTGTTCGCTTTACATACCCATGTTTGCGACAGGCCTGAACAATCCGAAGTTAAAAGCCGACAACGAAGCCGGAACCTACAACGGAATCTTCGTTTTTAATCATAAGGGCAACTGGAAGGCCGATTTAACAATCAACCTGCCGGACGGAACCTATAATGAAATGACATTTGATATAGAGGGGGTAAAACCATCAACAATTTAAACAAGCCTAGCACTTGCGACTTTCCCCTCAAACATAAAGAATCAACATAACTCTGTTCTATACGCTCCCCCCAATTGCTACCAATTGGCTAAAATTGGCCACGCGGTGGCGACTTACCGCCGATTGCAGTCTTACCTTATTATTTTGTATTTTCCTCAGAGGCTTGCAAACCCCTGACTTTGTGGTTAAATTTTCTACGGTGCAAATATGTAACATATAGGCATATTTCTTGCGCTTATGTTTTTTCAATTGACAATAAAATATTGTTCTAACCACAACCGAGAAACACAAACCTGAGAGGAGGAGTAAGATGAAAGTTTTGACTCGCATTACAACTCTGGCCAGTGTTGCAGCCCTGGTCGTAACATTCTGCCTGCCTAGCACCGGTCTGGCTGCGAAAACCCGGCTCGGCTTCTCTGGCGGCCCTGAAGGTGGAACCTTCCAGTATTTCTCGAATGGCATTTCCGCCAGGCTTTCCAAGACGCTGATGAATGTCGAAGTATCGAACATGGCTTCTGCCGGTTCAGTTGAAAACGTCCGCCGCATCAATTCCGGTGAAGCGGATTTCGGCATTTCCTATTCTGGCGACACATTCCTCGCCCGCAACGGTCGCCTGACCAAAGATACCAACAAGTATCCGAACGTTCACGCCCTGGCATTTCTCTACGGGGCTCCGGCGCACCTTATCGTCCTCGAAGGCTCCGGCATTAATAAAGTTGCCGACCTGGCTGACAAGCGGGTAGCGGTCGGCGGTGCCGGTTCTGGTGCAGCCGCAGCTGCGCAGCGCTATTTTGGGGCCCTTGGCCTGTGGGACAAAATGAATGTCGAGTTCATCGGTTACAGCAAAGCTGCCTCCGCTATCGGTGACGGTCTGATTGACGCGATGTGGGTTTTTGCCGGATTCCCCAACAGTTCAGTCATCCAGGCCGCCGCGAGCAACAAAATCAAGATACTGGATCTCTGGGAAACCGGTGAAAAAGGTGGCGCCTTTGGACAATTCCCCTTCTACGCTCCTGTCACAATTCCGGCCGGAACCTACAGCGGCGTCGACTATGATGTCCACTCGTTCCAGGATGCGGCCCTCTGGACGGCAAACAAGGATGTCGATCCCGATGTCGTTTATGACGCACTCAAGGACATCTTCTCCAAGGAAGGCTTGAGCTATATGGTTAAGGTCAAGAGCACTGCCAAGGCGATGTCAGTCAATGGCGCCCTGACCAACATTGTTACTCCGGTCCATGCCGGAGCGGCAAAATTCTGGAAAGACCAGGGTTTGACCCTGAATAATGCTCAAATGGGCATGTAAGAATCAACAAGTGCCGACCCGAAGCGGGGCCATCCGGCCCCGCTTCACACTTTAAATAGAATAACGACCTACTCCACGAAAAGCAGGACACGCCATGAGTGATGAGCAAAAAACCGAAATCCCTGAAGAAATAAATGAAGTCGACGCCCTTGATGAGAAGGATCAAAAAAAGCTCAAGGAATTGATGGAAAAGGACGCCAAGACGTTCCGTTCACCAACCGGGTTCTTCAAGTGGGCAGTTGCCATTCTCGGCGGAGCGATGGTTCTGTTCTATTTTTACACTGCCGGGCTGGCTGCTGTCGCCACCCAATACCATCGCGGTGTCTATGTCTTCGTGACCTATGTCCTGGTCTTTCTGCTCTATCCAGCGGGTCAGACCCGGATGCGACTACCGATTACTGCTATCCTCGGTTTTTTGCTCGCCTGTGCTTCTGCCGCCTTCTTTTATTATGGTGACCCGAGTCTTTTCCATAACCAGATGATGAGCATCCATGATGTTCATCAACAAGCTGGTCTTGCCGCAGCGATCGGAACCGGGTTGAGCTACTGGCCAATCCTGCTACTGGCTGCAGCACTGACAGCCGCGCTCTTTTTTATTGATAGCATCCTGATGAAACGTTGGGAGAACAATCCGACACTGTCGGATATCTTCTATGCTCTTATCTCCGCCGGAATCGTCTACTACTGGATCCACGAGTTCGAGAACTTGAATTACCGGGCAGGGGCTGAAACAGACATCGACGCCATGATCAGCATCATCGGGATCATTCTGTCACTCGAAGTCTGCCGCCGTGTTCTCGGCTGGTCTATGACTCTGATCGGCATCGGTTTATTTCTTTACGGTTGGCTCGGACCGATCTTTCCCGACGTCATTGCCCATCGCGGATTCGGAATCGAGCGCCTCTGTACCGCTCTCTATTTGACAACCAACGGGGTCTTCGGCGTCATGGCCAATGTCTTGGCAACCTATGTGATCCTGTTTATCTTTTTCGGTGCCTTTTTACATAAATCGGGCGCTGGAAAATTCTTTATTGACCTGCCGCTGGCGATCGCCGGCAAAACAACCGGAGGCCCGGCCAAGGTCGCCGTTATCGCATCGGCCTTATTTGGCTCGGTTTCCGGAAGCGCCATCGCCAACACGGTTTCTACCGGTGCGTTTACCATCCCCCTGATGAAAAAGGCAGGCTTCAAACCGCACGTCGCCGGTGCGATCGAGCCATCCGCTTCGATCGGCGGCATGTTTCTACCCCCAATTATGGGAGCCGGTGGTTTCCTGATGGCGGAACTGACCGAAACCTCCTATGCCTACATCATGATGATCGCAGTTTTCCCGGCCCTGCTCTATTTTTTTTCAGTTTTCTGCATGATTCACTTTGAAGCGAAGAAACAAGGGTTGAAGGGCATTGCGGAGGGCGAAACGGAACACTGGAAAGTGGTCTTAAAACGCGAATGGTATTTCTCCCTCCCCCTGGTCATAATCACGATCCTGATGATTATGGGCAAATCTCCCGGTTTTGCTGCCTTCTGGTCGACCCTATCCTGCATCGCCGTCAGCTGGGTCAGGAAAGAGACCCGTATGGGTCCGAAAGAGATATGGGAAGCGATACAGACCGGCGCCAAGAACACGCTGATTATCGGAGCAACGTTGGGGGTCATCGGCATCATTGTCGGCACGATTTCTCTTACCGGAATCGGTCTCAAATTCTCAGATATCATTATCTCCCTGGCAAACGGTAACTTGCTGATTGCAATTTTCCTGGTCGCTCTCGCCTCTTTGGTCCTCGGCATGGGCGTTCCGGTCACGGCCGCTTACCTGATCACAGCTGTTCTCGCAGTTCCGCCACTGGTCGAAATGGGGGTGCCGGTCCTTTGTGCCCATATGATCGTCTACTGGTTCAGCCAGGACTCGAACATTACGCCACCGGTCTGCGTCGCGGCCTATGCCGGAGCCGCTATAGCCGGTTCCGATCCCTGGAAAACAGGGTGGACCAGTTTCAAGTTCGCGAAACTGCTTTATGTCATGCCAATCCTGTTCGCTTTTACTCCATCAATTTTGTTCCAGGCAAAACCGGTTCTGTTCAAGGCGCCCGTATTTGAGGATATGCCCTTTGCCACAGTACTGAATATTGATGTTAAAGAAGGTGACACCGTTCAAAAAGGCGACGTTCTTGCCAAGATTATGATTGGTGATGAAATCGAAGAGCTTAAAGCTCAACGGGAAGCTGACATTACCTCCGTCAAAGCTTTCAGCGGCGGCCTGGTCAATTCTGAAGAGATCTTTATTGAAGGTGAAAAGAAAGCGAGTGGTGCAATGGTCACATCATCTTTCGTCTCTGCAATTTTAGGAACGATTGCCTTTTCGGCTTTGACGATGCTTTTCTGGCTACGCCGCACCAATATTGTCGAATGGATACTACTGTTGCCGGCAACCATCCTTCTTTACTGGCCGACCTTACTGACAGATGCTGTCGGCATTGCGATAACCGCAATCGTACTATTCAGCCAGATCAGCCGGAACAAAAAAGAGAAAGAACAAATGGCAAATGCCTGACAGGGAATGAAAGGAAGGGATCATGCCGGAGGTCAAAATCAATAATATCTTATACGCAACAGACTTTTCTGAAAGTTCGGTTCCGGCCTGTGACTACGCCTTGACACTGGCAAAACTAACCGGCGCTACGATTCATATTCTGCACGTAATAGGAGAACTGATTGACCAAAGACGCGGTCGACTGATGCCGGATGCTTTTGCTATTTTGGAAAAGGAAGTTCAAGAACAGTCGGTAAAAGAATTAAAAATCTTCTGCGATAGGTATTTTGGTGAAGAAGTTAATATGCAATCGGAGATCGTTATCGGGAATCCATTTCAGGAAATCATTGAACATTCGAAAAGTATCAACGCCGACCTGGTCGTAATGGGAACACATGGCCGCACCGGGCTTGAACATGTCATTGTCGGTAGTACCGCTGAACGCGTTGTGCGAAAATCAGAAATCCCCGTCTTGACGGTACGAAGCAACAGTTAGTCACTTTAGAAAGACGGAACCTGTTAACCAATCTATAGGTAAATACTCAAAACGAAAAAAAGCCCCACCTCGAATGAGGTGGGGCTTTCAAAATAATTTCGGCGGCGACCTACTTTCCCACATAGTTTCCCATGCAGTATCATCGGCGCAACGGGACTTAACTTCTGTGTTCGGGATGGGAACAGGTGTGACCCCCGTGCTATAGCCACCGAAAAGCGTAAACTGTTCGGCAATTGCACTGACAAACATTCGATCAGAAAAGGCGTTCAATACTGAAAGTTAAGAGAAGTTGGGGGGAGGAGATCCTCCCCCCTTCTTCAAAACTTTTTATGGTCAAGCCGCACGGTCAATTAGTACAGGTTAGCTGAACACATTGCTGTGCTTACACATCCTGCCTATCAACGTCGTAGTCTTCGACGGACCTTCAGGGGACCGAAGTCCCGGGGAGAACTAGTCTTGAGGTGGGCTTCCCGCTTAGATGCTTTCAGCGGTTATCCTTTCCGAACATAGCTACCCTGCCATTGCCCCTGGCGGAACAACAGGAACACCATTGGTTCGTCCATCCCGGTCCTCTCGTACTAGGGACAGATCCTCTCAATTCTCCTACGCCCACGGCAGATAGGGACCAAACTGTCTCACGACGTTTTAAACCCAGCTCGCGTACCACTTTAATTGGCGAACAGCCAAACCC